>CANCJZ010000056.1 GCA_947378465.1 Flavobacteriaceae bacterium | reverse complement strand
AAGTCGCGATGCTTTTAAGAGGTAAATACAAGCCAAGTTACTCACCGCACGTTGACTGTGGAGATAACGTAATTGTTATCAACTCAGAGAAAATTAATTTAACTGGAAACAAACTTGACGAAAAAACATACATTCGTCACACAGGTTATCCAGGAGGACAAAGAAGTTTAACTGCTAAAGTAATGCAACAAAAAAACCCTGCATTATTAGTAGAAAAAGCTGTAAAAGGAATGTTGCCTAAAAACAAATTAGGAGCGCAACTATTCCGTAATTTAGATGTAAATGTTGGTTCTGAGCACAAACATGGAGCTCAACAACCAAAAACCGTTAACCTTAACGACTTAAAGTAATGGGAGTTATTCACAAAATCGGTAGAAGAAAATGTGCTGTTGCACGTGTTTATGTTACTGAAGGTACAGGAAAAATTACTGTAAACAAAAAAGAATTTGCAACTTACTTCCCAACTGCTACTTTACAGTACAAAGTTTTACAACCAATGTCTATGACAGAAAATGTAAGCAACTTTGACGTTAAAGTAAATGTTTACGGTGGTGGTTCAACAGGACAAGCAGAAGCTGTAAGAATGGCATTAGCACGCGTAATGTGTGAAGTTGATGCTGAAAACAGAGCTATCCTTAAACCAGAAGGATTACTGACAAGAGATCCAAGAATGGTAGAACGTAAAAAATTCGGTCAGAAAAAAGCACGTAAGAGATTCCAATTCTCGAAACGTTAATATTCGATATTTATCAGAATATTTTTTCAGATATCTTTTTACAATTAAAATTGAATTAAAAACAAAGTTGTCGATATTCCTCATAAAAAGGGAATTAGTTTAGCATCGAAATGCAGTACAAAGTCTTAAAGTTAAAAAACTTAAAGCGAAAAAGGTGACGCATTGCTATAACACGGAACGTAAACTATTACACAATGGCAAACAAAATTGACGTTAAAGAATTATTAGAAGCAGGTGTTCATTTTGGACACATGACTCGTAAATGGGACCCAAACATGGCTCCATACATTTATATGGAACGTAATGGTATTCACATTATCAATCTATATAAAACTGCTGCAAAAATTGAAGAAGCTAACGAAGCTATGAAAAAAATTGCAGCATCTGGTAGAAAAATACTTTTCGTAGCTACCAAAAAACAAGCAAAAGACATTGTTTCAGAAAAAGCATTAGCTTGTAACATGCCATACATCACAGAAAGATGGCCTGGTGGTATGTTAACAAACTTCGTTACTATCCGTAAAGCTGTTAAAAAAATGGCTTCTATTGATAGAATGAAAAAAGACGGTACATTCATGACGCTTTCTAAAAAAGAAAGACTTCAAGTAGATCGTTTACGTGCGAAATTAGAGAAAAACTTAGGTTCTATCGCTGACATGTCTAGATTACCTGCTGCATTATTTGTAGTAGATATCAAAGCTGAACACATCGCAATCAAAGAAGCACAAAAATTAAACATTCCAGTTTTCGCTATGGTGGATACAAATTCTGACCCACGTGAGGTTGATTATGTAATCCCAGCAAATGATGATGCTTCTAAATCAATTGATAAAATTTTAACTTTAGTAACTGACGCTGTAAAAGACGGATTAGCAAACAGAACTTCTGATAAAGAAGTGGATGAAACTACAGAAGTTGAAGCAGTAGCAAAAGTTGCTGCACCAGTAGCGGAAGTTGCTGCACCAGTTGCAGAAGCTCCAGCTATTGAAACTACAGAAACTAGTACTGAAGAATAAAAACAGAGTTAATTCCAATATATAAATTCCAAATTCCATAATTCATCATAATTTGATGATTTAATAAAATTGGAATTTGGGATTTGTAGATTGGAATTTCTTTTTTTACAAGAAATTATTTTTAATCTTAAAATAAAAAACAAAATGGCAACAATTACTGCTGCAGACGTAAATAAATTAAGAACAATCACTGGTGCAGGAATGATGGACTGCAAAAAAGCATTAGTAGAAGCTGATGGTGATTTTGATTTAGCAATCGAAAACCTTAGAAAAAAAGGACAAAAAGTTGCTGCTAACAGATCAGACAGAGAATCTACTGAAGGTGCAGCGATCGCTGTAGTGAATGCAGACAAAACATCTGGTGTGGTTATCACATTAAATTGCGAAACTGACTTCGTTGGAAAAAATGAAGGTTTCGTAAAATTAGCTACAGACTTAGCTAACTTAGCATTAAACTTTGATACTAAAGAAGCATTTTTAGCTGCTGACTTTAACGGTATCACTGTTGCTGAAAAATTAATCGAGCAAACAGGAGTTATCGGAGAGAAAATCGAAGTTGCTTCATTTGAAAGATTATCAGGAGCATTCGTAGGATCATACATCCACGCAGGAAATAAAATTGCTACATTAGTAGCTCTTTCTGCAAGCGTTGACGGAGCTGAAGAGGCTTCAAGAAACGTGGCTATGCAAGCTGCTGCAATGAACCCAATCGCTTTAGACGAAGCTGGTGTTGATGCTTCAATCATTGAAAAAGAAGTTGAAATCGCAAAAGACCAATTACGTCAAGAAGGAAAACCAGAAGCAATGTTAGACAATATCGCTAAAGGTAAAATCCAACGTTTCTACAAAGACAATACTTTGGTAAACCAAGATTATATTAAAGACGGTTCTATGAGCGTTGCTGCTTATGTGAAAACTGTTGACGGTGGATTAACTGTTACAGGATTCAGAAGAGTTGCTTTAGGATAACCCATAGAATTCTAAATTAGAATTCCACAATAAAAACCTCAATCGATAACAGATTGAGGTTTTTTTATTTAATTTGTAGTCAAACACTACCCCATGAACACTACAAAGTCTTTACTCCTTCCTCTTGTTTTTTTCTTGAGCTCTTTATTTTCATTCGCTCAAAACGGCACCACTGCCATCCGTTTAGAAGATTATGGAGTGGTATTCAACAGCCTTACACACGACAACAGTGCCGCATTACAAAAAGCAATAGACACCGCCGCTGATTTAGGATGCACCATTTATATAGGCCCTGGATACCTCAACTACAACCAAACATTGAATATCAAAGCGGGCGTGACCCTTGTGGGTTCGGGTAGAGGGACCAATCCCAACACCACCCCTTATAACGGAACTATATTGTGGTATACAGGTAATGAAGCCGCAGTTGCCATTACAGGATCGAATGTCTCTGTTTCTAATCTTACAGTGTATAACAAAACTGCATTGGCCACCGATGGCATTGTACTACAGTCCAATAACAATTTGGTTGAAAGTTGTACCTTAAGCAATGTATTGATTTATGGTTTTGTCAACGGTACGGCTTTGCATTTTGATGCCAAGAACCATTCGGGAGTAACCTATTGTAGTTTTTATGATATTCGCATCCGTCACGCTAAAATAGGCATCGAAATTACTCCAGACAGCACATCCTTTATCAATTCCAATAGTTTTTACCACGGCGTAATATCAGGAGGGGGATTTGATTATTGCCTAAAGGTAGAAGGCGGAAACAATAACATCTTTTACGGTACGGTGATGGAACCCTATACCTCCACTTATGGACATATACAAATCAATAAAGGACAAATCATAGGCGATCATATTCGAATTGAAGCCATCAAGCTTCCCAAAACCTTACCCGTTATTTATTTAGGTAAAAAAACCGCCGACTGTCAAATCAATGGAATGTATAGTGGTGGGTTAATTACTAATGAAGGACAGAATAATTCTATTGATTTGATGCATTGATTTTACAAATGCTATGAGGACTTTTTGATTCTTTTTCTTTTTATGTGATTTAGCTCCGCTAAACCTGAAGGTTTCTCCCTTCGGTCGAAATAACAAACGAAAACAAAAAAAACCCTTACCGATGATTAATCGATAAGGGTATCATTATTATTGCGGTCGAACAAACGACCTAATGCTTAATGCCAAAAAACTATTTCATTGGGAATCCTTTAGCTCTCATCAAGGCATCAACTTTAGCATCTCTGCCTCGGAAGGAACGGTACGCGTCTCCTTGATCCGTAGTATTCCCAGAGCTGAATACGTATTTCAACAAACGTTTGGCTACTTCTTTATCATAAGGCCCTTTGGCTTCAGTAAACGCTTCGTAGGCATCGGCACAAATGACATCTGCCCATAAGTAGCTGTAATAACCCGCAGAATATTCATCGCTTGAAAAGATATGTCCAAACTGTGGTATACGGTGGCGCATAACAATTTCCGAAGGCATGTTCAAAGCGGCCAAAGTGGTTCTTTCAAAAGCATCTGGGTCGATGGCTTTGTCGCCTTCCATATGGAGTTTCATATCGATTAAGGCACTTGAAATCAATTCAACGGTAGTAAAGCCTTCGTTGAAATGCGAGGCTTTTTCAATTTTATCCAACAAAGCTTGTGGCATAGGTTCCCCCGTTTTATAATGCAACGCATAGGTTTTTAACACCTCAGGAGTAGACAACCAATGTTCTAAGATTTGTGAAGGAAACTCCACATAATCACGCGCCACATTAGTACCTGCAAGTAAGGGATAGTTAACATTAGAACACAAACCATGTAAAGCGTGCCCAAACTCATGAAACAAAGTACTGGCATCATCCCATGAAATCAATACTGGTTCTCCCGGAGCCCCTTTGATAAAGTTAGCGTTGTTCGATACTATCGTTGGAACCTCTCCGTTAAATCGCTCCTGCATACGGTACTCATTCATCCAAGCTCCCGAGCGTTTGCCTTTGCGAGCATAAGGGTCGAAATACCATAATCCTACATTTTTACCTGTAGTTTTGTTGATCACTTGATAAACGGTTACGTCTTCTTGATATACGGGAACATCCGTTGCTGGAATAAATTTTAAATCAAATAATTCTCCCGCAACCCAAAACATTCCTTCGCGTAACTTATCCAATTGCAAGTATTGTTTTACTTCATTTTGATCCAAATCGTATTTTTCTTTACGCACTTTCTCGGCATAATAGCGGTAGTCCCAAGGTTGAATTTTGAAGTTACCCCCTTCGGTATCGACTATTTTTTGCATATCGGCTACTTCCAAATGCACTTGAGCCACAGCAGGCTTCCAAATATCGAGCATCAATTGCATTGCATTTTTTGGATTTTTAGCCATCGTATTGGACAACTTCCAATCGGCGTGGGAAGCATATCCCATCAATTTAGCACGTTGCGCGCGTAATTTAAGGATGGCTACAATAGTAGAATTGTTATCTTGTGCATTGTTGTTATCCCCGCGGTTGACAAACATACGCCATACTTTTTCTCTCAAGGCACGGTCGCTTGAATAAGTCAAGAAAGGCTCCACCGACGAACGCGTATTGGCAACGGCCCCTAGGCAGGTCAATTTATGTTCTTGGGCAGTAGCCTTAGCAGCATTTTGCAATTCTTCCGGCAGGCCGGCAAAATCAGTATCGCTTTTTAATTCTACCCATTGGTTGTTTTCTTCAGACAATAAATTTTGACTGAACTTGGTGTACAAGCCTGCTAATTCTTGATTCAGTGCACTTACTTTTGATTTGGTTGCCGCATCAAGTTTGGCCCCATTGTACACATAGTTATCGTAATACACTTTCACCAAACGCTTTTGTTCCGCAGTAAGTTTGCTTTTATCTTTCGAATTATACACTGCTTCAATACGTTTGAACAGTTTGGTATTATTGGTAATTTTATCGGCAACTGCTGCCAATTTAGGTTCCATTTCAGCCTCAATAGGCTCAAATTCAGGAGTACTCATATTAGATCCGTAGATGCCGTACACAGCATACACACGGGACAATCTTTTCCCTGTCTTTTCCAAGGCTTCGATAGTGTTTTGAAAAGTGGCAGCTTTTGGATTGTTGGCAATCGCTTCTACCTCATTGAGTTTTTCTTGCATTGCAAACTCTAAAGCGGGTTTGAAATCGGCAATACTATAGGTGTTAAAGGCAGGAACTCCGCCATAATTTCCAGTCCAGTCTTTTAACAGTGGATTGGTAGGATTGGTTTGTGCATTCATAGTCAATACGGTTGAACTGATCAAAATTGATGCGAATAGATTTTTCATATTATGATTCATTTGCTAACAAATATAAGCAAATAGAAGTTGACTTAAACAAGTCCTAAATTGAACGACAATTTTTGCATTGCAATAATTATTTCTATATTTATTGAAAAAATCAAGCAACTCTTAGTTTCATCAAATGGAACGGTAGCTTCACTTTCAACTTTAATACGGATACACTTGAAAAAATCGTTATTCCTCGCCCTTAGTTTATTTTCCTCTTTATTATTTGCTCAAAAAGAAAAAACGCTATTCTGGGAAATCTCCGGTAATGGATTGGCTAAAAAATCCTATATCTATGGCACTATGCACGTGAGTGATAAAATTTCCTATCACCTATCGGATTCCTTTTTTAAAAACTTATTGAATGCCGATATTGTCAGCAATGAAAGTGATCCTGAAACTTGGGATGAAATATACAGCGTATTAAGAACTAGTGAGATCGAAGCACCTTACAATTTCTATACTTCATTTTATATGACGCCTCTTAAAAAGAAAGAGCTGAGTACTATTTTCACCAATAACAATTATTTTACAAGTATGCTCTCTGGATTAGAAGGCGCACAATCCGACTACCAAGAGAATACTGTATTGGATATGTTCATCAACCAAACGGGACGCAAATACAAAAAACGCATCGTTGGCTTAGAAAGTGCTAAAGAATCGCTATTGTCGATTATGAAAATCAAGCCTCAAGAAGCCAAACCCGATGAAAAGAATATGGAAAAGCTAATGAAATTGATCAAGTATGGCAATTTCAATGAAACGCTTAAAACCTTTTATAGAGAAAAAGACATCGTGATGTTGGACTCGCTGTACAAATTGATGTTTTCCAAAAAAGCCCACAACGTGCTTATCACAAACCGTAACAAAATTATGGTCCACAGCATCGATTCATTAGCGCGCACAGGAAGTTTGTTTTCGGCAGTGGGTGCGGCGCATTTGGCGGGTAAAGAAGGAATCTTACAACTCTTAATCGACAAAGGATACAATGTAAATCCAATTTTTGACGACATCTCCACGGACGGTCAAAAACAAAAGAAAGCGATAGAAGACTATTTTCCTAAACAAGGATTTATCACTAAGAGCACTACTGATGAAATGATTCAGATGCCTTTAAATAAAAAAATCATTCGAAGCGGGGAAAATATCGGCTCACCTGATTTCACTAATGGAGGCGTGATTAATATCAAAAGGATACTGCTCAATGATTTTTTGAATAAAAAAAATGAACGATTTAACCCCAAAGCCTTAGACAGTCTTTTTTATGAAAATATAGCGGGGGAGATAAATGAAAAAACGGATTTTCACGAACAAAACTATTCGGGATACGACATTCGCAACACCACTAAAAGCGGCAACACCCAACATTGGCGATTTTACATCACTCCTTTGGAATTGATTGCCGCTTCTATGAATGGCCCTGGCAATTACACTCATCAATTCGAAAAGGAAGTATTTGACAATATCAAAATCAAGGATTTCAAACCTTCATGGGAAAAAGTTACGCCCTTAAAAGGGGGCTTCTCTGTAGAAGTGCCTTCTTTTAAAACCGTTTATGGCAATACCGAAGGGGAATTGAGCAATACTGAAATTCAAGCCTATGACAATGGTGAGAAAGCCTATTATTTCCTTACCGAAAGCACTTTGAAAAACACGGATTATTTGGAAGATACCGCTTTCGAGCACAAACAAATCCATTTTGAATTCTATCTACAACACCAAATAGATTCTACCAATGTGCACTATGACCCGTTGAAAGAAAGTTTGACCTCTGAATCAAAAATTGGCTCTAAAAGGATTCAATTAAAATCCGTGATTCATGGCAATAAATACTATTTGCTTGGAAGCATCAACGCTTCGGACAACAATACCAAGCGATTTTTTGATTCTTTTCAAAATGAAAAATTCAATTATACCTCACCAACTAAAGTCTATGTGGATTCCTTAGCCCAATTTGACATTGAAATTCCTGAAAAACCCAATCAGAAATTATTTCTCAAAATAGACAAGGACGATTCCGATTATAAAAGCAAAAACAAATTCTCCTCGAAGTCCATCTACTATACCTTCCAATCGGATTCCGGCAACAATGTTGAATTGAGTTATTACAAATACCATAAATACGAAAACGAAGTAAATTTGGATTCGATTAAAACGCGCTTCCACAATACATTTTTAATAAAAGAAAATATTGATGAGACTATTGATGATGAAGACTATTCGGACAACTCTAATGTTGTGTCCTTAGCCAATGAAGAAATGTATTCCAAAAAAGGATTTTGCTTCACCCAATGGTACAAACTCATCAATAACGAGAAAGACCACTATGAAATCCTAAACGAAAGTAGTGCTTACGATGCGGATAAAAACATTCACACTTTTGAAGCCTTAGTTTCCAAACCAAGTGCTACCCAAGCCCTTAAATACAAAGTGTTTTTCAATGAAGAAAGCGAAACCCAACTGACTACTTTAGTCGACAAAAACTATAAGGGGGACGATCCTTTTATTGAAAAAGCCTTCCTGTCATTTCATTTAAAAAACAAAAACAAGAACTCCGTCTTTGACGATAAGCTCAAGTTGTTTATGGATGATGCGATGAGCGAGCAGGATACCCTTCGCTATTCTGCAATGAAATCCGTATATGAATTAAAACTCAACAAAAGCGATTTTGACCGATTGACACAGTTCATCAATACCTTTACTTTCAAAGATACGGAAGCCAAAGCGCAGGAAACCCTTATCGAAAAATTAGGTGGCATTGAAGACCATCGCGTAATCCCTTATTTGGAGGATTTGTATAAAAAAGAAGGCACCAAAACGGCATTACAGTTGAGTATCTTAAGTGCATTAACGTATCAAAAAAACAAATTGGCTTATAAAACCATCGGCGATTTGCTGGAATACGATTTGCCTTTGTCGGACAACGAATACGACATTTACAGCTTGTTCAACGACTTTGAAAACGATTTGGAAAACAGCAAAGAATTGTTTCCACGCATTTTCCAATTTTACAGTATTAAAGAATACAACCAGCCCATCATCAGCTTTTGCAATAAGCTTTTCGACCAACAATTAGTAGCACCAAAAAAATTAAATTCATTTAAAAAGATCATATTAACCAATGCCAAATTGGAGTACAAACGTATCTTGAGTTGGAAGGAAAAAAATCCTACGGAAACTACCGACGACAGTACTCCCGATGAGCCAGCCGTAATCAATGATGAAATAGCGGAACCTGCTGTAACAGAAGTGGAAGTCCTTGATTCCGTTGAAGAAGCGGATATCACTGATGCCCCTGTGGAGGATTTGATTAGCTATTTGAGTTTGATATCTCATTTCCCACAAGAAGAAGCCACCACCAATTTGATTGAAAAAATCAAAAAGCTGGACCTACCTCAATTGAATGTAGAGCTATTGCGATTGGGTGTAATCAACAATCAATTGAGCGAGGACGAAATTCAACAAGCACTTCACAATCCGAAAACGGAGTATATCATGATCCAATTGTTGATGAACCAAAACAAAAGCGCTCTAATAGGCAGTATTTCAGAAGAAGAAATCGCCCAATCGGCATTGAATAATTTCAACAACATTAAAGAAAAAGATACGACCCGCTTGGTGAGCAAACAAACCGTTGAGAATAATGGCAATCTAATCACCTACTTCTTTTTTGAAGTAATTAAAAAAGTGGAGGAAGATAAAGTTCCCAAAAAAGAACTGTATTCCATTGCTTTTATTAATCAGGACAACAAAATAAATCCTTTGGCCTACAAAACATTTTTCACAAAAGAAATCAAAGACAGTGATAAGCTGGAAGAACAATGTAGAAACGTCATTACGCAATCCCTTAATGAAAAACATTTAAGAGCCTTATTCCAAAAAGAAGAGGAAGGAAACACACTCCTTCCTTCCGATTACTAACCAATACTCTAAGTATGTTCAAATCAAAAAAAGACACCGTTTACGTAGTGTTAGCAGGAATATTTATCACAAATGCGGTAGTAGCCGAACTTATAGGAGGAAAACTAATTCACGTGGGCTCGGCCTTGATGAGTATCGGAATCCTTCCTTGGCCTATCGTATTTGTAAGTACCGACTTAATCAACGAATACTTTGGGGAAAAGGGAGTGCGCAAACTCTCTTTAATAACCGCCTGTTTGATTGCTTACACCTTTGTCGTGCTGTATTTGGCGATGAAAATCCCAGCCGTCAACGGCCCCCATTTGGTAAGTGACGACCAGTTTAACGGGGTATTTGGACAGAGTATGCTAATTATTGTGGGAAGTATTATTGCATTTATGGTCTCCCAATTGATTGATGTGACTCTATTTCATTTTGTGAAAAAGAAAACGGGAGGCAAAATGATTTGGTTGCGCAGTACTGGATCTACCGTCATTTCCCAATTATTCGACAGTTTTATTGTATTGGGAATCGCCTTTTGGCTCCCAGGTAAAATGACCTTTGATCAGTATTTGGTTTCAGGTTTTACAGGGTATTTTGTCAAACTAATCATTGCTATTGTTTTGACGCCTCTAATCTATCTGGGGCATTCTATTATTGAAAAATACATTCATAGTTAGAGAGGAACAAAGATTCAAAGTGACAAAGTTGCAAAGTTGCAAAGTGCCAAAGAAATTGCGTAACAACTTTGCGCCTTAGCGTAATTCTAATTAGTAAATATCTCCGCAAGTCTATGTGTACTATGTGAAGCAAAGCGCCTTATGTGCCCTTAAATCTATGTCACTATGTGCCTCTATGTGGTTAATTGACACTAAGAGACACAATCCTCGAATTGGTGTTAATTCTCAATGCCGAAGGCATAATTAGCGAAATATAACCGCTCCAAGAATTTGTGAAAAATTAGTGTAATTCGTGTAAAATCTTACCTCAATACAATCTTCGCAAAATAAAATTTAGATTTATTAGGAAATCAACACAGAATCTTGGTGTGATTCAAAGTGACAAAGTTGCAAAGTTGCAAAGTGCCAAAGAAATTGCGTTACGCCTTAGCGCCTTGGCGTGATTCCAAATTATTAATGCATACGCAATCTAAGTGGTTAAAATCGGCGACAATCGGCGTTGCGTAGCATTCGTCCAATCGGTGTCCCATTTTCCAACATCCAATTCTATGCACTCTATCCCAAGCAAAGCGACTACATTTAAAATAAAAATGCAATAAAAAAACCCAATCAAGGGGCTAAATAGTAAGAAGAGTTTTAACTATTCCCTTTAAGCTTTAAGCCAATGTCAAATTACTTAATTCATCAGCTAATTTGTGTAATCCACGTGATATTTGCAACATTTTATCATCCGATAAAGGAGCTAATTTTTTAGTATATTGTCTAAATAAACTCTGATTAATGCCAGCATAATGTTCTGCAAATGCAGATTTGTTTATTACATTAAAATACTCAAAAAACTGTTCTAAATCCAATACATAATTTATAGTAAAATCATTGGTTGTTACGTTTTCTCCCTGCTCTTGTAAATACTCTATATGATAGTGAAGAACCTCGTTAAAATTTTTTTTTAATTCTGTTAGATTATCTCCAATAGTAGCTAGTCCATCAATCTCTTTAGTATATGCAGAAAAACCAGTACCAGTTTTTTCTACAATAACTGTTAATACGTTTTGTGCTTTCATCTTATTTTCCTTTTTGACGATTGTTATTTGCTTTTGTGCCTCATTATGAGCGAATAGTTGCGTTTTCTTGACTTGCTTCGAATGATAACTTGCTTATAAATGCTTAATTCCCAATAATGTTAATTTGTTTTTTTATTTTAAGAGTGACAAAACTAATTTAGTCCTGCTGCTTTTAAGATACTACTATAAGTACCTTTTGCCATTTCTTTGCTCCCATGTCTAGGAACCGTCAATTGACCCATTTTAGTCGGATGCCTATACAAGTCATGATTTGCACCATTTCTATGTATGTACCAACCATCCTGTTTTAATAGTTTCAATAACTCGTTTACGGACGCCATAATTGAAATTGGATTAAATGGTTAGACAACTTGTTTAAGAACTTTTCTTTTATAAAACAAATGTATAACAAAAATGTTATGTGTAACAAAGATGTTATATCAAAATTTCAGATATAAAAAAATTCAAATTGAAAACCACCTATCCTCTCTATTGATAAATGTTAAATAACAAAATGCTAATCGAAGTGAAACATCCTTTCACGATATTTGTAGTAACGGAACAGTACTTTTTATCCTTATCCCCATGAAAGAAAAAGAAATAGCCCATACCAATTTAGGCATTGCCCCTAACCACAAAGTGATACTGAGTATTGATGGCGGTGGGATGCGTGGCATTTACACTTTACAACTCTTAAAAAAACTAGAGGAGTTAGCAGGTGCACCTTGCTATCAATGGTGTGATTTGGTAGCTGGCACTTCCACAGGGGCGATTATCGCCTCATTAATCCTTTCAAAAAAAACAGCCGCAGAAATTGAGCAACTGTATATCAATTTAATTTCTAAAGTTTTTACAAAAAGAAACCTTTTTTCCGACCGATTCCTATATCCTCCTAAGTTTGACAAAATCAATTATCGCAAATATCTAAAAGAAATAATAGGCGATATCACTTTGGAACAAAGCTGTCAAGAAGTGGGAATGGATTGTTTTTTGACTTCGAAAGACATGACTGCTGGGGAAGAAACCTTTTTTACGTGCTTCCAAGACAAGAACGGGAACTATAATGGCACTTATAAAGAAGTACTGTTAAGAGCCGTGATGGAAGCCACGATGTCAGCCCCAACCTATTTTTCCCCCTTGGAACGCTTTATTGACGGCGGAACCACCACCTATAACAATCCTACTTTAGCGGCCGTGATGGAAGCTTTACAATATTCGGGTAAAAACGTTTATCAAGCCGATCAGCTGACCGTATTTAGCTTTGGAACAGGTACAATTCTCCAATTTGTCGAACCGGATGACATCCAAAACCCCAAAGGTTTGGACGTAGTATTTTGGTTGAATTATGTAATGGAAGAAACAGGAAAGGATGCAAGCGAAATGCAAATTGACTTATTGCGAAGTAATTTGGTAAAAGGATTGGATTTGCGTCGTTATCAAATTTCCCTTGACCAAGAAGCCCTCCAAAAAATTCCTAACAAAAACGTAAGTGACATTCACAACATCAATGCCGATTGGTTACATGATATTACAAATAAAGAATTGAGCAAAATTGATATGGCTGATGTGACTAAATTGCCTTTAATGAAAATTATCGGTGAAGCGGTTACGGAATACATCTGCCCTCCTTCCGAAATTAATCTGCCTATCGAACAACGCAAAGCCAATTGGTTCCGTTCTGATTTTATCGATCCAATAACTAAAAGAGGATCCCTGGTTACCGCCCACGGTGCTATTAAAACTATTAAAGCGAATTTGTCTAATCCAAATTGGTTGGAGGAACAAGGGAGTTCATAGGAATAAGGTAATAGGCATTAGTCGTTGCGATAAATAGGGGATTCCAACACGAAAAGGCATTAGGCATTAGGTTCTAGGTAGTAGTCGTTGCGACAAATTGCGAAATCCCAATAGTCTAAATTCCAATCCTAAAAGACACACAGAACCTGCAACCTATTTCAGTCCCGTAGGGACTGTGCGTTTGTAGAAAATAGAATCACGAATGTTCAAAAAGCTCCTCAGGAGCGGCCTAAATATATTCGGGGTAGTTCGCTCTTATGGCGCTTTTTGCCCTTTTGGTTGTCTTTTGCTACAAACGCCTCGCCCCGCTGGGGCTTTAAGTTTATTGCGTTGTTATTATCTTCTAACAACAAAATCCAGCCTTTTTTCTATCTTCTTACCGCAACATCTTTCTTCTTGCTTCTTGCTTCTTTTCTCTATATTCTATTCTCTATACTCTTACCGCAACATTCTGAAATTCCTTGATTAATGTTGACCGATTTCTAATTGCTTTTTTTTTCCAACCCTCGCAGGGTTCAAACCCTGCGAGGGTTCGAGACGTGAATATTTATCGTGATTATAGCTCTTGATATATGTCGTACCTATGAGACATATTGTTAGCTTCAATCATTTTGCTACCAATATGTCGCCCCTGACGGGGCATTCAAATTCCACAAAATCTTTCTTCTAGCTTCTTTTCTCTATATGAACTTCCCTGATTAATGTTGACCGATTTCTAATTGCTTTTTTTTTCAACCCTCGCAGGGTTCAAACCCTGCGAGGGTTCGAGACGTGAATATTTATCGTGATTATAGCTCTTGATATATGTCGTACCGCAATATTCCACAAAATCTTTCTTCTTTCTTCTTGCCTCTTGCCTCTACAAAAACGGCTCCGTCAACCTATGTTTAAATGAAAACAAAACCAAGCCTACTTTGGATTTGATTTTGTAGCGTTCAAAAATAGTGGAACGATAGCCGTCCACGGTTTTTTCGGAAACTTTCATTAGTCGGGCAATCTC
>CANCJZ010000055.1 GCA_947378465.1 Flavobacteriaceae bacterium | reverse complement strand
CCAAATTGCATTTCTCGTGATTGGGAGGGTATTAAAGATAATAATCTCCAAAAAGACATATTAAAGACGCAATGAAATTGGGCATAAGGAATTGAAAAATGTTTAAATTTGTCGTATGTCAGAGCCAGTGGTACAACGCAAAATAATCCATGTTGATATGGATGCTTTTTATGCTTCGGTAGAGCAGATGGATCATCCTGAACTTAAGGGGAAGCCATTGGCTGTTGGAGGTAGTGAGGTGCGAGGGGTGGTTTCGGCGGCGAGTTATGAAGCTCGGAAGTTTGGCGTGCGAAGTGCGATGAGTGGTATACAGGCGAAGCGAAATTGTCCTAATTTGATATTTGTACGTCCTCGATTTGATCGCTATAAAGAGATTTCACAAAAAATACGAAAGATATTTTACGAGTATACGGATTTGGTAGAGCCTTTATCGCTTGATGAGGCGTATTTGGATGTGACACAAAACAAAAAGGGGAATCCGAGTGCGACATTGATTGCGCAGGAAATTCGAAAACGGATTTATGAGGAAGTGGGATTGACTGCTTCGGCGGGTATCTCGGTGAATAAATTTGTGGCCAAGATTGCAAGTGATTACAACAAACCGAATGGTCAAAAAACTGTTAATCCAGAGGAAGTGGAAGATTTTTTGGAGCAATTGGACATCAAAAAGTTTTATGGCATTGGGAAGGTAACGACTGAAAAGATGTATCAGCATGGGATTTTTACTGGTAAGGATTTGAAATCAAAAAGCAGGGAGTATTTGGAGCAGCATTTTGGAAAAAGTGGTGGCTTTTACTACAATATTGTAAGGGGCATTCACAACAGTGAAGTAAAGCCGAATCGGGTGTCGAAGTCGGTCGCTGCAGAACATACCTTTAACGAGAATTTGACTTCGGAAATTTTTATGCAAGAGCGATTGGAGCGCATTGCAGGAGAATTGGAAAAGCGATTGAAACGTTATGATATTTCAGGAAAAACAATTACTATAAAAATCAAATACAGCGATTTTACGACGCAAACAAGGAGCAAAACACTACCCTATTTTATAGCGGATAAGGGTTTGCTTTTCGAATATGCCAAAGAGTTATTGTACCAAGAACGACTGAAAGATTCGGTGCGATTGCTAGGTATTTCCCTAAGTAATTTGAATACCGAAATCAAGAAAACCATCGTGGTTCAACTGAAGTTTGAATTTTAATTAATTCAATTCCTTGATGGCTTCATCGGGAATCCAACCGGTGGTTTCATCGGTAAGTTGTACTTTACGCCAATTGGCAATGGTTTCCAAAATATATACTTTGGCTCCTTCGTGGAGTACTATTACTTCCGAGCTGTTGCCTTTGGGTTCGCTTTTTAAAGAAACGGTATCGGCAAAAACTATGGCTGGTTTTTCATTAGCCAAGCGTTTGCGTTCGTACATACCTGCAAAAAAACTGAATAGTATTCCTAAAATAAGGGCAAACATAGCGGTAAAGAAGACTCTTTTTTTGAAGGTGGTTTCGGAAAAGTAATAGCCTAGGAAACTAGCAAAGAAAGCAAAAGCAAAAACAACGGCTAACCACGCCCAGGTGTTATAATTGAGTTTGGAAGTGAGGTCTTGAATGATTTTACTAAAGCCTACTTTTGGAATGACTTTGATGTCGTCGATGGCCATTTTTTTGGCAAAATCCAAATTGGTTTGAATTTCGGAATCGTTGGGATTGAGCTGAAGTGCTTTTTCAAAATTGAAAATGGCTGGAGCTACTTTATGGAGTTTGTAATAACAATTTCCCAAATTAAAATATACTTCAGCGGATTGTTTTCCGCTGGAGATGATGCCTTCATAAGTGGAAATAGCGTCTTGATAGTTTTCTTTTTGATAGTATTGATTTCCTTTTTCAAAAGCATTTTGCGCACAAAATACCTGAGAAACTAAGAGTAG
This sequence comes from Flavobacteriaceae bacterium, assembly GCA_947378465.1. Classification (GTDB taxonomy): domain Bacteria; phylum Bacteroidota; class Bacteroidia; order Flavobacteriales; family Flavobacteriaceae; genus Flavobacterium. Next base: position 13,050 of record CANCJZ010000055.1, on the reverse strand, counting down.
TAGATAGATTGATTTTTTCATGGCTATGCTAATTGCTTTTCTAAATTGGAAATAATTGTCACTGCAGTATCGTAATCGTGTTGGATGGTGACACTGGTTGAAGGGGCATAACGCGCTAACTCACAGCTTTCAGTTAAGATGATGAAATCGTCGACAGTTTCAGGAAGCGCCTTTTTAGAAAGCAAAATCTCACGGATTTTTTCCTTGCTCATCTCTGAAGTCTCGATATTGAGTTTGGCTTTTAAGAAATTGTGTAATGCTTTTTCTAAAGCAATATAGAATGGCTCTTTGTTATTGATTTGGTTTTTAGCATCGGACAAATACTTTTTGGCCAAAAGGTTGGACTTTTTCATTTTGTTGCCCACTACATCGGCATCTAGCGCTTGTTTTTTCTTTTTGAAAAGGATAATAATTGGCACCATTCCGAAGGGCACTAACAACAAAAGATAAAAGAGGTTGGAGCCTAAGAAATCTTTAGGATGAATGGAGGACAACGCCGTTTCTTGCTTGATAAAAGCAAAGGTTTTGTTGACGGTTGCTTCCACTTTAGAAGCGTCTTTATGGCGAGGGTTGGAAGCGGCCACACCAGGGCCGTCAAGTACATTTATTAAAATTTGTTTTGAGGATATGGTTTTATAGGAGCCACTGCTCAAGTCGAAGTAAGTGAAATGCAACGGTTTTAAGGTATAACTTCCTTTATCTTGAGGAACAATGGTGTAATTATCGGAAATACTTCCTGTCATTCCAGTAAGCGGAGTGGACACGTTTTCCTTATGTTCGGGATCGTACATTTCCAAAGAAGAAGCCACTTCAGGTTTAGGTAGATTAAAGAGTTTTAAATTACCTGTACCAGCAACACTAATATTTAAGTCTAGGGATTCTCCATTTTTGATGGTAGTACGAGAAGGAGTCACATTGAAATTGAATTTACCCACAGCACCTGAGAAATCAACTGGTTTCCCTGCTTCAGGCAATGGTTTAACTGTGATTATTTTGCTTCCTGCAGAAACGCGTTTGTTATCTTCAGTCATCACGGGTTGGCCCCAAAAGTTGCGTTTGCCAGAAGGCAACTGCACATCGATGTCCATTGATAATGGTTCGATTTCAAGTTTCCCTGATTTTTGAGGATACAATACTGTTTTTCTTAACACAATAAAACGGTAGCGTTCGCCTTTAAACATTCCTTCTTCGGCGACAAGATTTTTGATGTCAATATTTTGGCTCCAGAAATCATTGTATTTGGGTTTGTTCAGCTCACGCCAGTTGGTAATTCCAATATTATAACTGAAATAAAGTTTGTATACTACGGTAATCGGTTCGTTGACGTAGGGATTGGTTTTGGAAATATCTGCCACTAAATAGAGGTTGTTATCGACTCTAACAGCAGCCGGTTCGTTGGCATCACGCGGTTGATCGACAGCGCTGGTGACGTTGATTTTGATAGGAGATGTTTTGTAAATCTGCCCATTGATCTCGATAGAGGCTTGTTTGATAAGTAAACTCCCTTGACGTGAAGGGGCTAAGAAATAAGAATAGGATTTGTGAAAAGTGCTTTTACCATTGATCCAAGATTGACTGATGGATTGGCTTGGACCACCGACTATTTTAAAACCGCAAAGCTCAAAAGGAGGTGGAACAAAGTTGTCGCCATCGGCATTCATAGAGAAGTCGATACGAAGACGTTCGTTTATACCAAGGGTATTTTTGCTCACTTTAGCATCAAATTGAATTTGAGCGTTCAGCAAGTGGGTGACTAATACTACAATTAAAACAATTAATTTCTTCATTTTTCTCTTTCCAAAATTTTTAAGAATTCAAACTACCAATCTTTATCGGTTTTGACTGGTTGCGCATAGGCTTTTTGAAGTTTTACTTTCTCTTGAACTTTCTTTTCTTCATTGTTTACCGCATCGAGTAATCTTTCAATACGTTGTTTGGAAGCGCCCGAAGGTTTTTGTTGAGGGGTTCCTTCTTTGGGTTTGTCTTGTTGATCAGGATTACCTTTACCGTCTTTTTTGTTTTGGTCTTTGTTATCTCCTTTGTCTTTATCTTTATCCTTGTCCTTGTCTTGGTTTTTGTCTTGGTTCTTTTTATTTTTCTCTTTTTCGTCTTGTCTTTTCTTGTCTTTGTCTTTACCGTCGCCTTTAGGGGGTTGGTTTTTCAGGTGCATTTTAGCAAGGGCATAATTGTAACGGGTTTCTTCATCAGAAGGATCGTTGCGGAGTGCACTTTCATAAGCACTCACCGCGCCTTCATAATTTTTTTCCGTCATTAAGCAATTCCCCATATTGTGAAAAGCAAGATGTTTTTGGGCTTTGGTTTTGCAATTATTGATGGCTTTAGCGTATTGGTATTTGGCTTCCGAAGGTTGCTTTTGACGGTAGATACTGTTGGCTAAATTATAGGATGAAATTCCTTTCTTTTTGAATTTGGATTGAGAAATACGGAAATCAACTTCCGCATCGACATAGTCTTTCTTAGCGAAATGTTCGTTTCCACTAACAATATTTTTATCTTTTTCTTGAGCCTTTACAACCAAAGAAACAAAGAGAAATGTAATAATTAATAGCTTCTTCATGATTCTTTTTCATTAAATAGGTTCATTTTACGGACCCACATGGTGGTGGTTTCTAACACAAAGAAATCAATAAACAGCAATAAAAATCCAAATGCAAGAAACCATTGAAATTGGGATTGGTAATTGGCCATTTGAGTGCTTTCAAATTCTGTTCTTTGAGTGTTGTCTAAAACGTTTTTGACATAGTTCAAAACGGCTTTGGTAGAGTTACCATCGACATAACCGCCGTTGCAACTTTTGGCAATTTTGGTTAGTACTTCGGCATTTCGTTTGGTGATTACGACTTCATTTTCTTTATCGCGTTGAAAACTTTCGACGATCCCGTTTCTTTTTAGAGGAATGGGCCCACCTTTTTCGGTACCTACTCCAATAGTGATGATTTTTAATCCTATTTTCTTTGCTTCTTCCGCAGCGGCTTCGGCATTGTCCGAATGGTCTTCACCATCTGAGATAAGAACTAATAGTTTGCTGGTTTTGTCTTTTTTATCAAAAAAAGTAGCGGCTAAATTAATGGCTTGATCGATAGAAGTTCCTTGAGAGGAAATCATTCCAGGATTCATACTTTGCAAAAACATTTTGGCTACACTATAATCCGAGGTCATTGGTAAAATCGGAAAGGCATTTCCTGAATAGGCAATAATCCCAATACGGTCGCTCCCCAATTGATTGATCATTTGAGAAACCAATTGTTTGCTTTTTTCCAAACGACTTGGAGCAACATCCTCGGCTAACATACTTTTAGAGATGTCCACAGCAAAAACGATGTCGATTCCTTCGCGTTTTACTTTTTCCATTTTGGTTCCCATTTTAGGATTGACAATACCGATGATAATACTGGTGACTCCTAATAGGAACAAAACTATTTTAAGGATGGGTTTAAAAACGGACTTTTGAGGACTAAGTTTTTTAATCAGTTCTAGATCTCCAAATTCTTTTTGTTTTTTGTTTTTCCAAAATTGTACATACAAGAATAGCAGTGCCACTACTGGAATGACAATTAAGAGAGATAAATATCCTTTTTCTTCTAATTCAAACATAATTCTTATATAAAACTTTTGAATATTGTATTTCGTAAGGCCACTTCTAAAAGAAGTAAAAATAAAGCGATTAAAGCGAAAGGTCGGAACTTTTCATCATAATCGTAAAATTTTAATTCTTGTATCTCTGTGGTCTCTAGTTTGTTGATTTCATTATAAATTTCTTCTAATTTGTCGTTACTGTTGGCTCTGAAATATTTGCCTCCTGTATTTTTAGCTATGGTTTTTAGCAATTCAACATCAATTTCAACAGGCATCATTTTGTATAGGAATTCCCCATTAGGGCCATAGGCATAAGGGAATTCAGCATTTCCATTGGTTCCTAAACCAATTGTATATACTTTGATCCCGTATTCTTTGGTGATTTCGGAAGCAGTTTCAGGTTCGATAAACCCAGCATTGTTCACTCCATCAGTAAGAAGGATAATTACTTTACTTTTAGCTTTACTGTCTTTCAAACGGTTGACAGCAGTGGTTAATCCCATCCCTATTCCAGTTCCATCCTGAATAGTGTTGTCGTATTTGATGCTTTTGATGGCTTCTTGAACAATGGCTTTGTCGCTGGTAACGGGAGTTTTGGTATAAGCTTCGGCAGCATAAACCACAATTCCGATACGGTCATTAGGACGTCCTTCTACGAAATTGTTAGCTACTTTTTTTAGCGCTTCCATACGATTTGGCTTTAAATCTTTAGCCAACATACTGCCCGAAACGTCAATAGCCATCACGATATCAATTCCTTTAGTCGTTTTGGTTTGGTTGCTGATGTCTTCTTTACGAGGACGCGCAAGACCTACAATTAGAAAACTTAAAGCCAATAGACGTAAGATAAATAAATACGGTTTGGTTTTGGAAATGAATGTTTTTTGATTTCTAAAACCATTGATGGAACTTATCTTTAAGGTAGCCGATTGTCGTTGGTTTTTCCAAAAATGCCATGCAACTGCTATGGGTATTAAAAGGAATAACCAAAAAAACTCAGGGTGTAAAAAAGAGATTGCTTTCATCATTTTTCCTCAGTTTTTTTAAGTTCCACAGAATTGATTAATCGTTCTGCAATTTGTTCCCCATATTTATCTTCTTCAGGATACATAATTACAATTTGTTGCAAACCTCCTTCTTGGGAGAACAATAACATTTCATAAAACATTTTAACCGATTTGCTTCTTAACGGATCTAATACGGTAAAACTTCCATAGGCTTTTTTACCCGTAATTCCTTGTTGCGTATCGTAATCTTCTGTTTTGACAATCATATTGGTTGCTCCTTGTTTTTCATAATATTGTAAAGAAGCTTCAGCAGCTTTGTCCAAATCAATTTTGGTGTCTTCCTTGAATTTATTGGTGCTTACCACCAAATAGAAATTGTCTAAAATACTTCCGTAAGAGAATATTTGCATTTCCTTTACCAATGCAGTGGCGCCTTTCGGGAGTAATTTTTCAGCATCCATTCTTTTCAACACCTTTGGAGTTTCAATACGAATTCCTGGATTTCCATATTCACTGTATATCCATTCGCTCTCTGCCAATTCCTTAGTAGGATGGCCAAGCACATTGTCTTTTAAATAATCGAAACCTTTTGTCACGATGATAAACATAAGTGTAGCAAAAAGGACAAAAATAAAAGCACTAATACCGTAAATGATACGTTTGCGTTTTTGTTTTTTTAGTTTTTCAAGACGAACTTTTTCCTGCTGTTCTTCATTCCAAGCGGCTAATTCATCGGTGCTTTCTTCTTCGATGGTTGGGATGGCTTTATGGAGGGTAACAATAGAATTCGCAATACGTTTTTTATCTTCTTCAATTTCGTAATCCAAAGGTTTTACTTTGGCGAATTTTACTAAATCGGCTTGTTTTAAAACCTTTTCAAGGTTCTCTAAAGTTTCGGTTGAAAGTTTTAATTTCTTTTGTTTGGCTACTTTACGAAGTCCGATAATCAATTCAGAAGTTGTGCTTTCCATTGCTGGAATGTGTATTTCTTCTTCAATATAATTACGGGCAATATCGGTTAGCTCAGAATAATATTCCTTTATATTTCCATTTTGCCAAAGTCCTTTACCTTCTAATTGTTGTAATAAAGTTGTCGCTTTTTCAATAGGTGTTCTGTAAACGATTTCTTCCACAACTTGTGGTTTTTTATATTTTTTTACTGCCCAAAAAATAAGAAAACCAATTATCGCTAAAAGGATTGCTCCTATTACATACCACCACCAAGTACTGGAAGATTCTACTTTGACAACATCTTTGATGTCGTACATTTTTTGCTTAAGTGTATCGACTTTTACGTTATTTACCTCCAAGGCAATACTATCAGAAAACACTGTTTTGCCTTTTATAATAATTGGTAAGCTTGGTAGCATATAACGTCCACTATCGAATTGAGTAAGACCATATTTTTTGATTAATTCATAACGGTCGTTCTTTTTGATGGTATCTACTTTATACGATTCCAATACTTCCAAAGCACCAAAATGATTTCCTTTAGGGAACACTACTTTAGTTAAAGTATCCACCTCGGTTCGAAGCGTCAATTTGAATTCAGCTCCAATTTTGTTTTTGGTTTTATCGACAGAGGTAGTCACCTTTTGTGCAAAAAGTGATGTAGTAAAAAGAAAGAATACTATGTATAATTTTAATTTCATTAAGCTCTTGATTTAAAATAACCCAATAATTTGGTTACATAACTTTCATCCACGCGAGTACTCACTGTTCCCGCACCACATTTAGAAAAAAGGGTTGAAAAATAATTGATTTTATCTCTATAGTTCTTTTCATAGCTCAACCGAACTTGCTTCGCACTGGTATCGACCACCATAATCTGTCCGGTTTCGGCATCTTCCATTTCAACTATCCCGATGTTTGGCATTTTCTCTTCGCGGATATCATACACTCTTATTCCTGTAAGATCGTGTTTTTTGCCAGCAATCTTTAAGGTTTTTTCATAATCGTCTTCCATCATAAAATCGGAAATAACGAATACGATGGCTTTTTTCTTTTGAGTTCCAGAAAGGAATTTTAAGGCTTGCGAGAGATCGGTTTTTTTGCTTTTTGGTTGGAATTCGATCAATTCACGGATGATGCGCAATACGTGTGACTTCCCTTTTTTAGGAGGTATATAGAGTTCGATTTGATCCGAGAAAAGGATTAAACCAATTTTGTCGTTGTTTTGAGTCGCGGAAAAAGCCATAGTTGCGGCAATTTCGGTGACGATTTCGCTTTTCAATTGATTTTTTGTCCCAAAGCTTTCAGATCCTGAAATGTCCACCATCAGCATCATCGTAAGTTCGCGTTCCTCTTCAAAAACTTTTACATAAGGTTCGTTATAGCGTGCGGTCACGTTCCAATCAATAGCACGAATATCGTCGCCAAATTGGTATTGTCGTACTTCCGAAAAGGTCATACCTCGTCCTTTAAAGGAAGTATGATATTCCCCCGAGAAGATATGATCACTCAATCTTCGGGTTTTGATTTCGATTTTTCGAACTTTTTTGATTAAGTCTTTTGTCTCCATTACTTGAATAATTAGTGAGTGCTGTTCTTTTTATTTTAAAAAAATCAGAACATAATCAACTAAATTAAGGTACTTCAATCTCGTTAACGATTTTATTGATGATATCAACAGAAGTAACGTTTTCTGCTTCGGCTTCATAAGTTATTCCAATTCTGTGACGCAATACATCGTGAACCACAGCACGCACATCCTCAGGGATAACATAACCACGGCGTTTGATAAAAGCATAACATTTGGCTGCAGTAGCTAAATTAATACTACCACGAGGAGAAGCTCCAAAGCTGATTAATGGTTTAAGACTTTCTAATTTGTATTTTTCAGGATAACGAGTAGCGAAAATAATATCTAAGATGTATTTCTCGATTTTCTCATCCATATATACTTCACGAACGGCTTCTTGAGCTCGAAGGATTTGTTCCACAGAAATCACCGCGTTTACTTTTTCGTAAGATCCTTTAAGGTTTTGACGGATGACCATTCTTTCATCATCCATTTTTGGATAATCGATAACGGTTTTAAGCATAAAACGATCGACTTGAGCTTCCGGTAATGGATAAGTTCCTTCTTGTTCAATAGGGTTTTGTGTTGCAAGAACAAGGAAAGGTCGGTCTAATTTGAAGGTAGTTTCGCCAATAGTAACTTGCTTTTCCTGCATGGCTTCTAAAAGCGCTGATTGTACTTTAGCCGGAGCACGATTGATCTCATCGGCCAAAACGAAATTAGCAAAGATGGGACCTTTTTTTATTGAAAATTCATTTTGCTTGATGTTGTAAATCATAGTTCCCACTACATCGGCAGGAAGCAAATCAGGAGTAAACTGAATTCTGCTAAACGAACCTTGAACAGCTTGCGAAAGGGTGTTGATGGCTAAGGTTTTTGCCAAACCTGGAACTCCTTCTAATAGAATATGTCCTTGACCTAAAAGTCCAATCAACAATCGTTCTACCATGTGTTTTTGACCTACGATTACTTTGTTCATTTCCATGGTAAGTAAATCGATAAAAGCACTTTCTCTTTCTATTTTTTCATTGATTGCTCTAATGTCTAAAGCAGCAACATTATCTTCCATAAATTCTATTTTTTATAGTATTATAAAACTTCAAAACTTTAACATTTCAAAAGTGTAAATTTTATTAGTATTTGAATGTTAACAATGCGTTAAAACTTGGCCTCTTAATTCTTTTTTAAGGATGATTTATGATTTTGTTTTAGTAATTTTAAACTTTTTAATAAAAACTTCGCGAAACTATAAGTTTCCATAAAAATAAGCTAATGAAAACTAAAGAATTATCGCCTGTAATTGCAGGCACTATGAACTGGGGTGTTTGGGATAAAAACCTATCAGTAAATGAAATGGTTCATCTAATTAATATTTGCATTGAAAACAAAATAACGACCTTTGATCATGCAGATATTTATGGTGGATATACCACCGAAAGTCAATTTGGGAAAGCCTTTGGCGAAAGTAAAATCTCAAGAGAGAAATTACAATTGATTTCCAAATGTGGAATCCAACACACCCAAGGAAGAGCAAACACAATTAAGCATTATGATTATTCCAAAGAGTACATCATTTGGTCCGTAGAGAACTCATTAAAGAATTTGCAAACGGATTATTTGGATGTATTATTGTTGCACCGACCAAGTCCATTGATGCAAGCCGATGAAATTGCGGAAGCAGTAAGTCAATTAAAGGCAGAAGGTAAAATAGTGTCCTTTGGGGTTTCTAATTTCACGAGTTCCCAAACGGAATTGATTCGCCAAAAAACAGAGGTGTCCTACAATCAAATTCAATTTTCAGCTACCCATTACGAAGCAATGTTGGACGGAAGTTTAGATTATATGCAGTTGCACCACATTCGACCAATGTCGTGGAATCCATTAGGGACGGTTTTCCGTGAAGACATTGAGCAAACAAGAAGATTGAAAAAACTATTAGTGCAATTGGTAGAGAAATATGAGGTTGGATCGGATACTCTTTTACTTGCATGGATTTTGAAACACCCTTCAAAAATTCTTCCCGTAGCAGGAACCGTAAATATTGCACGAATTCAATCGCTGATGAAAGCGGTAGAATTAGAATTAGATCCATTGGATTGGTTTGCGATATGGACGGAAAGTATGGGGAATAAGGTGCCTTGATAGGGGGTAGGTTTTAGGCAATAGGCAGTAGGCAATAGACGGTCGGTGCTAGGTTCTAGGAATGGATAATAATAGGGATTGGTCATTCTTTGATGATGGATAATTATAACTTATTACTATACTCAAAATGCTTTATATTTTAAACTACGTTCAACACTAACAAAATGATAAACAAGCGACTTCTTATCAAAAATCTGTTGGCTCACAATGATGAGAGCAGTTTTTATGATAAGAAGCGGCAGTTGAATTTGCACACCAAGGAAGGGAAGGCGAAGTTTTTGAAACATATTTGTGCCTTGTCCAATTCCAATCCGTCGAACAATTCCTATATCGTTGTGGGGGTGGAAGACCAAGAAAATGAGATTGTGGGGGCGGATTTCTATGATGATAGCAGGATTCAGAATTTGGTGAATGCCTTTTTGGAAAATCCTCCTAAGATTCAATATGAAAATGTTCCTTTTCCAAATTTACCCAAAGATAAGGTAGTGGGCTTAGTCACCATAAAGCCCAAATCCAAAGTATCCTTTTTTAAAAAGGGAATTTATACTATTTTAGCAAAAACCACCTTTGTTAGAAGGGGAAGTAATACGATGCCGACGGAAGAAAAAGTGCCTTATTCGAAACAGAATATAGAAACGGTAATCAGTATTGAAAACAATTCGCGTAACAGTATAGCGCATACTTTAGACAGTGTGATTGACTTTGTCAACAATAGGCATAAAGACATGCCTTCAAAATACAAGGTATTTAAAGAATTGTTTGTCATTTGTTGGTCGGGAAATCCAAAGAAAATAAGGGATAATGTTTTTTTATCGCGAGTGGATATTGAATTGGTGAACGAGCAAATCAAGTTGTTTTATTCGGCTCAGGATGAAGTTTCCATTGCTTATGACGAAGATAGCTTTACCATAACGGAATATGTTCCTTTAGGCTTGAACGACAAAACGAGTTATTATCCTTTGGAGCAACAAAAGCTGTCATTTTATGACAATGGGTATTACAAAATAGAAACGGAACTTTTGTTTGAACCGCCACAATACAATCGAAAGGTGTTGCATCATATTTATAATGCCAATTTATCTTTATTAGCTAAATTGCAAAAAGGGATAGAACTCAATGATCGTGAGGAACAAGATTTAGAAAACTTGCCTTCTACCTTAATGATTTGTTCTATGAATGGATTTGAAGAGGCCAAACAAAAATTGGAGGAGGCCAAACTCCTTTTGAAAGAATATAAAAACCAAAGTGTCTACATCAGTTTTAAAGAGGTGATGCGCATATTTCGGAAAATAAAATACAACAAATAAGAATGAGTAGAACATTAGTTATAGGCGATATTCACGGAGGATTAAGAGCCTTGCATCAAGTGATGGAACGGGCTCAGGTGAACACTTCAGATACCTTGATTTTTCTAGGCGATTATGTAGATGGCTGGAGCCAATCGCCACAGGTATTGGACTATTTGATGGAATTAGCCACGAAACAAAATTGTGTTTTTATCAGAGGAAATCACGACGATTTGCTCAAAGATTGGCTTTCGGGCAATACGGCCAACTTTGACGAAAGCATATGGTTCAAACACGGAGGAGAGGCTACCGCCCTGGCCTATGAGCCTTTAAATGATGCGCACAAACAACGTCACGTTGATTTTTTGAATTCCTTAGACAATTATTATTTAGATCATCAAAATCGCCTTTTTATTCACGCGGGCTTTACCAATATGAATGGAATTGCTTATGAATATTTTCCAAAACTATTTTATTGGGATCGCAGCTTATGGGAAACCGCTGTGGCATTAGATGAGCGTATTTCGAAAGACAGTCCTTATTACCCAAAGCGTTTGAATTTATATAATGAAATTTACATAGGACATACTCCAACCACTAAAATAAACCAAACGATTCCTGTAAACAAGGCTTGCATATGGAATGTAGATACCGGAGCGGCCTTTAAAGGACCATTGACTTTACTGGATGTAGACACAAAAGAGTATTGGCAGAGCGAGCCACTACCCCATTTATACCCCAATGAAAAAGGAAGAAACTAACAGTTAATTAAGTGTTCACTAATTTTACTGTAAGAATTTTAGTATTGTTCTCGAATCCATATCTTTGTACTCTAAATCAAAACAAATGAAAAGAATAATTGTAGTATTGCTTATTGCGTCGACGGGTTTGATCTATGGGCAAGCATTTAAAGGAAAAGGAGATACTAAGTTTCAGGTTGGCGGTGTTTTTCAACAAAATGCTTCGGGAATTGGAGTAACTTCTGATTTTGGATTGGGAGAAAATATCTCTTATGGATTTTCAGCTTCCTATTTATTGAATACCACTCACGAATTAGGCACCCCAAAATTTGCCGATCGATTTGATGCAAAAGCGCGTTTCAATGCTAATATTGGAAATGTTTTAAATATTAGCGACAAATTGGATGTTTACCCAGGATTAGACTTAGGGATTAGAAATTTTGGCGCCCATTTAGGGATTCGTTATTTCTTTACCAATGGCTTTGGAATATTTACTGAAGCAGGTATTCCTTTAGCAAAATACAATACCGATGCCGTGGATTATGGACGATTTAACAATCAGTTTGTAATGCAGTTTGGCGCATCATTTAATTTATAAAAATTTTAAAAACAGAGAGTAATGAGTGTTGTTACCGAAAAAAGATTAAAAGACCGAAGTGGTTCCGTTTGTGAATTGTGTGGAAGTGATGAAAACCTAGCCGTATATCACGTTCCTCCTACTTCAAAAGCCCTTCCAGAAGACAGTATATTGGCTTGTAAAACGTGTATTGATCAAATAGAAAATCCTGAAACTACTGATGCTAACCATTGGCGCTGTTTGAGCGACAGTATGTGGAATGAAAATCTCCCTGTTCAAATTGTTTCTTGGAGAATGTTAGCGCGTTTAAAACAACACGATTTGTTGGATATGATGTACTTGGATGAAGATGCTTTGGCTTGGGCTGGCGCAACTGGTGAGGCGGATGACGATGAAGGCAAAATAGTTCACAAAGACAGCAATGGTAATGTATTGTTAGATGGCGATTCGGTGGTGTTGATTAAAGATTTGGATGTAAAAGGAGCAACTTTCACTGCTAAACGTGGTGCTGCAGTTCACAACATCAAATTGGTTTGGGACGATGCTAACCTTATTGAAGGTAGAGTAGAAAACCAAAATATCTATATCTTGACGCAGTATGTTAAGAAAACGAAATAAGTAATAGCTATTTATTTTAATAAAAAAAAGCGTTCCAAATGGAACGCTTTTTTTATTGAAAAAATAAAAACCTTGTTTATTTCAAACTGGCTTTAACGAATATCCTTTTTATAACAGCATTTTTTTCGACCCCCTGAACTTGCAATTGAAATGTTTTTTTTGTTTTATGAAATACATTACAATGGATCAGTTTTATATGGCCCAAATACAAATCTTCTTTATAAACTTTTACTGCATTTTTATCAAAAGGATTTTCTTTTTCTAATTCATATCTCAAAATGTCTCCAACATTTACTTTATCTGCACTCATTTGTAATTCGGTCAAATTTGTTACTTCAGTAATGAAAGATAAATTTTTAACAGGATTGAAATCAGCCAGAAATTCAAAGTTATCTGTTGGTAATAATCCTTGAGTAAATGCTAACATATAATATTTATGTTTTGATTTGCTTTTGTCTACATTCCAAAAAGTATAAAAACCTTCAGAATCTGTTCTTTCGCTTTTCATTAATCTCTGACCAAATATTTGTAATACATTTTCAGAATAAGTCTTTTTTACATC
>CANCJZ010000054.1 GCA_947378465.1 Flavobacteriaceae bacterium | reverse complement strand
GTAACTATTTATTCTTATTAAAGAAAATAATTAGGCTTAAATTTCTAAATAATTCCCTGAAGCGATAACGGAAATAATTTCATCGATGGTTTCCTTATATGATTTAGAAAAAGGAAGTTTGGTAGTAGTGTTTTTGATATGGCACACGGCATTCCCAGTGTGAATTCGAGAAATAAAATCAATATTGACGATATAACTGTTGTGAATGCGGAAAAAAGGATTTTTGAGTACACTCTCAAAATGCTTGAGGGTTTTGAAGGCGGTAATCATTTCACCATTGCTCAAATGCAAATCGGTTGAATTGTTATCGGCTTGTAAATAACAAATATCAGCTGCATCGATATACCGGTAATCCCCATACGATTTGACACAAAGAACAAGCGGTTTTTCTTTTTGCACAATCGTAGTAATAGACCGTTCCTTATTTGCATCGGTTAAAGGCTCCGAGCTACTTTCTGTCCGAGAATGTTCCTCAACTTCATTTTCCTCCTCATCAATTAGCAGTACTTCCACATTGGAATCCCCATGCTCCTCATTTTTGGAGGCTTTCACTGTTTGGATCGTCAAAGGACTAGCCGTTAAAGGCACTGTTACATTAGCTTCCTTATTCAATCGCGCCAAAGTTTTGCGGAGTTCCTTTTGATCCAAAGGTTTTAATAAATAATCGTAAACCCCATATTTAATTGCCTCATAGGCTAAATTAGGAGTGGTTGTGGTCACCACTATTTTAGGCACCACACTCATATAGCGGTACAGCGCATTGATAAAGGACAAAGACAACTCCGAAGTTGAATCCTGAGATTGAATTTCCAAAAAAACCAAATCCGGTTGGTGCTCCAACACACAATCAATCCCTTCATCGTAAGAGGTAGCGGAACCCAAATACAATAGATTTTGAAAACTTTCGGCAACCGCCTTAGTCTTCAAAACTTCGTTTGGATTCTCATCAATAACGATAAAAGTAAAATCTTTCAATTGCTTTTCCTTGGTTATGGGAATAGCATCAGAAATGGGTTAAATTTTACGGTATTCGATAGTCTTGGGACACTATTTCGGGAAATATTTTAATAAAAAAATAAATCACCGTTACTAAAATAATTCTTTTAAAGAATACTAATTTTTATTTAAACCACTACTTTTCAACAAATAACGAAAATATTGAATTTTAAAAAATATCGATGAAAGGCAAAGTTTTACCCTCAAAATACTATTTAATCGGTTTTACAGACATTCTGATAAAGGTTATTAACAACGGCTTTTAAAAAAGGAGAAAAAAATGAATTATATTTTTAAAACAAAACCTTGCAATTTTAAAAAATACGCTTTTTTAAAAAATAAAAAGAGGGGAAAACATAAGCGAAATCGTCATATAGCGATATTACACTAGGAAATTTTAAATTTATCCCTTTGAAATATAATTATTTAAACAAAAGCATATTTCCGTCAAACTAAATACTCTTTTTTTCAGTTAGGTACAACAAGAAACTTCATTTTTGTTATTTTTGCTCAAAATCATATAAAAATAAGGAACATTCAAAGGGGAAGGAAGCGGTATTGCTTTTTTTTAATTAAAAATGAAATCCTTGAAATAAGCCCAATACAAACACTTAAAAGTCGGAATACAATAACAACTATGGGGATCACAAAAACCTTTGGATTTGCATTTAAAACTAACGAGATGGCAGACGTATTAAAAGCGCTAGGAAATCCTGCCCGATTAAAAATCATACAATACTTAATGGACAATCCCAAAAGCAGCGGTGGCGATTTGCTGATGATGCTCCCTTTGGCACAATCAACAGTTTCGAAACATTTGTCAGAATTAAAAAGAGTCAAATTGATCAAGGGCAAAAACTTGGGCAATACGATAGTGTATTCTTTAAATGAAAAAACCTGGCAAAAGGTGAAAGATTTTATGCTCAGCGAAATCAGCAGTAAATCATTTGAAGAAGTGTAAAACTTTGAAAAATATAATTTTCAATTGGTTAGAGAAATAACAATAACTTTGTCAAAAATAAAATGCTATGAAAAAAATACTCATCTTCCTCTTCGCATTAAGCTGTATAGGAATACAAGCGCAAGAAAAGAAAGTGTATCACTTCAAAAGAAATGAAATAAAGGGAAATGCTCTTCTATTGGTATTAGGTGCTGGAGAAGTAGGCTATGAACGTTTATTAAATAAAGAGTCGGGTGTGGGTGCTAGTCTATTTATGGCTTACGATCGGAAAATCCATCAAAAATTCAGCTTTAGCCCTTACTACAGAGAATATTTTGGAAGAAAAGCAGCTTCAGGATTTTTTGTGGAAGGTTTTGGAATGTTAAATACCAACAGAATTCATGGTGGGTATCACAATTATTATGATTCAACAGGAACATTAGTTTCCGAATATCATGAAAGTAAGAGAATCACAGATTTTGCCTTAGGTTTTGGTATGGGCGGAAAATGGTTGACCAAGCGAGGATTTTTATTTGAAATCAATGCAGGCTTAGGACGCAACTTATTTCAACATTACTACCATCAAGATAAGTTTGTTGGCAAAGGAGGCCTAACTGTAGGCTACCGATTTTAAAAGATATAAAAAAGTCCCGATTCGTTCGGGACTTTTTATTGAATAATTATTAGATGGTTTTCATCAACCAGTTTCTCATTGAAACTTCTTCGTTGATAATTCCTCTTAAATCGGATATTTTAACGCGATCCTGTTGCATAGAATCTCTATGGCGGATGGTCACCGTTTGATCTTCCAAAGTTTGATGATCTACCGTAATACAGAAAGGTGTTCCTAACGCATCTTGACGACGGTAACGTCTACCTACAGCATCTTTTTCGTCATACGCTACATTGAAATCCCATTTCAAGTCTTCGATGATACTTTGCGCAACATCTGGAAGTCCGTCTTTTTTTACTAATGGCAATACCGCAGCTTTAGTAGGAGCCAAAACTGATGGCAAACGCAATACCGTTCTAGTAGATCCGTCTTCTAAAGTTTCTTCTTTTAACGAATTAGAGAATACTGCTAAGAACATACGGTCCAAACCTACGGAAGTTTCTACCACATAAGGCACATAACTAGAGTTGGTTTCGTTATCAAAATACTGTAATTTTTTATTTGAAAATTGTTCGTGGGCTTTCAAATCAAAATCGGTTCTAGAGTGAATTCCTTCCAATTCTTTAAATCCGAATGGGAAATTGAATTCGATATCCGCTGCTGCATTAGCATAATGAGCTAATTTTTCGTGGTCGTGGAAACGGTAATTTTCTTTACCTAAACCTAATGACAAATGCCAGTTCAAACGGGTTTCTTTCCAATAGTGGTACCATTTCATTTCTTCCCCTGGTTTGACAAAGAATTGCATTTCCATTTGTTCAAATTCGCGCATACGGAAAATAAATTGACGCGCTACGATTTCGTTACGGAAGGCTTTCCCGGTTTGAGCAATTCCAAAAGGAATTTTCATACGGCCGCTTTTTTGTACATTAAGGAAGTTAACAAAAATTCCTTGTGCGGTTTCAGGACGCAAGTACAAATCCATTGCATTTTCCGCAGAGGCTCCTAATTTAGTACCAAACATAAGGTTGAATTGCTTCACATCGGTCCAGTTTTTAGAACCACTATCAGGACAAGCAATTTCCAATTCTTCAATCAAAGCTTTTACATCGTCCAAATCCCCTGAATCAAGAGATCGCGCCATACGCTCTAAAACTTCTTTCTTTTTAGAAAGATATTCCATCACTCTTGGGTTGGTTGTTTTGTATTGCTCTTCATCGAAAGCATCGCCAAAACGATCGCGCGCTTTGTCGATTTCTTTTTGTGCTTTTTGGTTTAATTTTTCGGCATAATCCTCAATTAAAACATCGGCACGGTATCTTTTTTTAGAATCTTTGTTATCGATTAATGGGTCGTTAAAAGCATCAACGTGACCAGAAGCTTTCCAAGTGGTAGGATGCATCAAAATTGCAGCATCTAAACCTACAATGTTTTCGTGCATTTGTACCATTGCTTTCCACCAATATTCACGGATGTTTTTCTTTAATTCTACTCCATTTTGTGCATAATCATATACTGCACTTAGTCCGTCGTAAATTTCACTTGATGGAAAAATAAATCCATACTCTTTTGCGTGTGAAATTACATTTTTAAATAAATCTTCTTGTTTTGCCATAGTGATGCAAAAATATAAAAAGTGAATTTATAATGTAACAAAAAACCATTGAATCTTTGTTTTTTATAATTTTATAAAATCAAATGCCTTTTTTATGTCAAAAAGTTTGCTCAATTTGTTTTTTCCTAAGATTTGTGCAGGTTGCGAATGCTTATTGCTTTCCAATGAAAATATTATTTGCACCTCATGCCGTCATGAAATCCCATTGACAAAGCAGCATTTGATTCCTAACAATGAGTTTTATAGCAAATTTTATGGCAAAATCCCATTAGAACACAGTTCGGCCTTATGCTATTTTCATAAAAAAGGAATTGTGCAACAACTGATTCATCATTTAAAATACAAAGGTCACGAGGAAATTGGTAAGGCTTTAGGAGAATGGTATGGCACTGAATTACAAACATTGCCTATATTGCAAACGGTAGATTATATCATTCCTGTTCCCTTGCACCCCAAAAAACTTCGCAAACGCGGCTATAATCAAGTAAGTTCTTTTGGAAAAGCATTATCGGAAGCGATGCATATCCCTTTGGAAGAAAATTTGCTTTTCAGAACGGCTTATTCCAATACTCAAACTGCCAAAAACCTATTGCTGAGAACGGAAATAGCAAAAGATATATTTCAAACAAAAAATACGGACCACCACCTCAACAAACATTTTTTGCTTATCGACGATGTAATCACAACGGGATCCACATTGGAAGCTTGTGCTACGGCTTTACTCAAAATTCCAGGAAGTAAAATCAGTATGGTTTGTATGGCAATGAGCCAATCGTAATAAGGATAAGACTGCTATTTGGCAATTCATTCCTATAATTCCGTTAATTATAAACAAAATTGTTTCAATTAAAGTAAATATAATTGTTATTTTGCGGAAAGAAAACAGTTTATTGATGCAGAAATATTTTTCTAAATATAGCCTAGTCTTACTAATTATATTGATGGCAAGTTGTGCCAAAAGAGGAACCATTACTGGAGGAGACAAAGACACCATTGCTCCAGTATTAGAAAGTAGTCTTCCAAAAAACTTTACTAAAAATTTCGTTTCGAAAGAAATCCAACTGTATTTTGATGAGTATGTAAAGGTTAAAAATGCCAACAAACAGTTGATCATTTCACCTCCAATGAAAAATATGCCGGACATTTTACCCTATAATGCCAGCAAAGTAATTACTATTCGAATTAAAGATACTTTATTGCCCAATACCACTTACAGTATGAACTTTGGTCAAAGCATTGAAGATAATAATGAAGGGAATCATTTAAAACAGTTCAAATATGTTTTCTCAACAGGTACCTACATCGATTCCTTGATGCAAAAAGCAACTATCAAAGATGCTTTAGAAAAAAAGACGGATGATTATGTTTCCATTATGATGTACGAAGTGAATGACACATTCAATGATTCTACTATTTACAAGGAAACGCCACGGTACATTACCAATACACTGGACAGTATTAAAATTGCTCAGTTGGAAAATCTAAGAGCAGGATTCTATAAGTTAATTGCAATTAAAGATGTCAATGGCAACAATAAATTTGATGCTAAATCCGACAAAATAGGTTTTATTGATGATGCGGTGAATGTTCCAAATGACAATACATATCAAATAGCAATGTTCAAGGAGCAAGTCCCTTTCAAAGCCATCACGGTAAGTCAAGCCTCTCCCAAAAAACTCTACCTTGGTTATGAAGGAAAAAACAATAACGTCAAAGTTGTTGTCCAACGAGGTGAGGAAGTACTTCCTCATATACTTACCAAGTTACCCAAAAAAGATACCTTACAAGTGTGGATCAAACCTCTTAAAAAAGATTCCTTAAATGTAATGGTGAGTAAAGACAATTTCTCGAAATCATTTCCAGTTAAAATATCCGAACAAAAGAAAGATTCTTTGAAATTTAGTTCCGATCAAGCTTCAGCATTAGACTTTAGGGAAAAGTTCACTATCAATAGTACCGTTCCCTTAATCAAGTTTGATTCCTCAAAGATGCGATTAATCAATAAGGACTCAACTGCAGTGAAGTTCACTACGGATTATGATGAGTTCAATCAAAATTTGAAATTCAACTTTACTCCTGAACCTTTAGAAAAGTATTCTTTGCGTTTGTTACCAGGAGCTTTAACGGATTTCTACGAACGAGTGAATGACACCTTAAAATATGATTTTACAACTAACAACACTTCCGATTATGGGAATATGAAAGTTATTTTAGAAAATGTAAAACGTTTTCCTGTAATTGTACAATTAACAGATTCGGAAGGAAAAGTATTGGCTTCGGAGTATACCGAAAAAGAAACAGAAATCAACTTTGACCTTTTACAACCTACGAAATATACTTTGCGTGTTATTTATGACGATAATAAAAACAAAGAATGGGATACTGGAAGTTATATTGAAAAACGACAGCCCGAAGAAGTCATTTATTTCCCAAAAGAAATTGACCTTCACGCCAATTGGGATTGGGTAGAAACATTTAGGTTAGAATAATAAACAGAAAAGCACCATTAATGGTGCTTTTCTGTTAGAATTAATTTAGTTAATTGTAAAATGATCTTTATCCTCTAAAAATGCCAATTTACTTCTAGTTTCTAATAACACTTCTTTATCCAAATCAACGATAAAATGCGTTGCAGCTTCTTGAGGTTCTAATAGATAATTCCCCAAATAATCGACTGCTTGAGAATGTCCAATATACTGATGTTG
Organism: Flavobacteriaceae bacterium; assembly: GCA_947378465.1. Classification (GTDB taxonomy): domain Bacteria; phylum Bacteroidota; class Bacteroidia; order Flavobacteriales; family Flavobacteriaceae; genus Flavobacterium. Next base: position 8,292 of record CANCJZ010000054.1, on the reverse strand, counting down.
ATTACCATCAGCACCTACTCTATTAACTCCAATCACATAGCACATATTTTCAACTGCACGAGCACGAAGTAAAATATCCCAAGCTTGTACCCTTAGTTTTGGCCAATTGGCAACATAAACTAACAAATCATAGTGTTCTACATTTCGAGCAAATACAGGGAAACGCAAATCATAGCAGATCAACAAACAGATCTTGAAACCGCGAAAATCAATGACGAGCTTATCATTTCCCGCACTATATACTTTATCCTCACCCGCTAGAGTGAACAAATGCCTTTTGTCATAAGTGTGAATTTGTCCATTAGGATGAACAAAGACCAAGCGGTTGAAATACTCCCCTCCTTCTTCAATCACCAAACTTCCTGTTATTGCGCAATCTTTGGTGTGTGCTAATTGCTTTAACCAAGCAATGGTAGGACCTTCCATAGTTTCCGCAACGGCTTTAGGGTTCATTGTAAAACCAGAAGTAAACATTTCAGGCAATACAATCAAATCCACTGTTTCGGTAATAGCGGTTATCTTTTGATTCAATAGAGCGCGGTTCTCTTGAGGGTTTTCCCAAGACAACTCGGTTTGTAGAATTACTGTTTTCATTTACTTAATGGTTATTTCATCTATAAAAATAAAAGCATCACCTCCTGCTCCTTGGTGCCAAGCAGGGAGTTTTCCATAATTATAAGCCTTTACTTTTACGTATTTGGCTTTGATAACGGTTGGAGATTGGAAAGTATAAGCTTTGATTATCGTTTGGTCTTCTTTAGGATCAATCGTATTTTGTACGGTTCCAACTAAAGTAAAGTTTACATTATCCGAAGAAACATAATACTCCACTCGGGTTGGCATCAGTATCCAAGAACGAGAATCTTGCAAGTAATTCGCCGAAAAGGACTGAATGGATTGTACTTTTTGCAAATCAATTACGGCTTCAAAATCCTGACTTTGATAACCCTGCCAATCGCCTTTTCTCCAGTTATCCGTTCCAAAGATTCCGTCTATCAAACCAGAAGGGCCACCTGCGTGGTATTGCGGGTTGTATTTAGAACTTATAGCAATGCTGTAATCGTTTGGTTTTTTAAATAAATGTGCGGTTACAACGTGGCTTTGATTATTATTGTTTTTGACATAAGCTGTAATGGTAGTCGTTTTTGAAATTTCAAAAGGAGCAGTATATATTGCTTCCTTTTTTTTAGCTAAAGAATCATCCTCATCACTGAGGTCATAATAAATTTTATCGTCAGCGTTTTGAGCTATTATTGCTACTTTCAAACTTGTATCAAACGATTTACTGTCGGCAATGATCACTGGAACGGGAACAATTACAGGCTGTCTTTTTATATGAACTTCCTCCATTTGAACTACTGGAGCGTCATCAATCTCTTTTTTATAAACATCAAAATTGGTCAACTCATAGGTTCCTGTTGTTGCAGTAATTGTTTTGGATGATTTATCTTCAAAAGTGACTTTTATAGCATCAAAATAAGGTTTTGACAAACTCCATTGTGTTTGTCCAGGCGTTACCGCATAAATTCCCATAGCGCTCAATACATACCAAGCACTCATTTGACCGCAATCTTCATTACCAATCAAACCATCAGGGGTGTTTTTATAAAAATTATTTAAAATAAAATGTACTCTTTCAGTCGTTTTTTCAGGTTTCCCAATGTAATTATACAAATAAGCCATATGATGACTCGGTTCATTTCCGTGGGCGTATTGTCCGATTAGACCCGTAACATCGGCTTGTTCTCGTCCAGTAGTTTTACTTGTGCTATTGAACATTTCATCCAATTTGACTTCGAATTTAGCATTCCCACCATAAGCATTAATCATCCCTGGAATATCTTGTGGTACAAAGAAGGAATATTGCCAAGAGTTTCCTTCGGTAAAATTGTTATTGATTTCCCTAGGATCAAATGGATTATCCCAGCCTCCGTTTTTCTTTGGGCGCATAAATCCGATGTTCCAATCAAAAACATTCTTCCAGCTTTGAGAGCGTTGCATAAAATAATCATAGTCGGAATCCTTGTGTAATAGTTTTGCCATTTGTGCAATACACCAATCGTCGTAGGCATATTCTAAGGTTTTGGAAACACTTTCGTGTTCATCGTCCATAGCGATAAAACCATTCTTTTTATAGGCAGCCAATCCCAGATGATCCAACATCGCACTGTGTTTGGCAGCTTCAAAAGCTTTGTTGTAGTCAAATCCAGTGATTCCTTTAGCCATAGCATCAGCCATTACTGAAACCGAATGGTAGCCAATCATACAATCTGTTTCATTAGACGCCAATTCCCAAACGGGTAATCGACCACCTTGTTCGTATTGACAAATAAAAGTATTGATAAAATCGGCGGTGCGTTTTTTCTCTATCAAAGTATACAGCGGATGGGCTGCTCTAAAAGTATCCCAAAGGGAAAAAACCGAATAGTAATCAAAGCCTTTAGCGATATGGATTTTGTTATCTCTGCCACGGTACTTGCCGTCGATATCCTGAGCGATATTGGGTTGTACCATCGTATGGTATAAAGCCGTATAAAAAACACTTAATTTGTCTTTATCTGTAGAAGTGATTGCTATTTTCGACAATTCTTTATCCCAATGACTTTCTGCGACTTTTTGTACTCTAGAAAAGTCCCATCCTTTTATTTCGGTGCTATTCAACTCTGTTCCTTCATAACCGGTGGGAGAAAGAGCTACTTTAATTAATAGTTGTTCGCCTTTCTTTACTGTTTTGGAGAAGGCTAATTTTAAAAGAGTCCCCGAATAAAAATCTTTTTTATTTTCTTGATTGGCTTCTACCTTAACAATTTCCATAGGAACATTAAATTCAATTCGCGCATAAACATATTGGTCTTTGGCCCAAGCCTCACTGTGGCGAAGAATCTCAATGGTTTTACTATCGATTATTTTTACTTCGCCATATAGTAATTTATCTCTATGGTTCAAGTCAAGTATGACATTTGCTTGCCCTGCTTGATTAAAGGTGTATTTGTGAAAACCCACTCGGGTGGAAGCGGTCAATTGTACATTGATATTGCTTTTATCTAAGATAACGGAATAGAAACCTGCTGCAGCTATTTCATTAGCATGAGAAAAACTAGAAGCATATTCATTAGGTGTAAAAGTAGGAGTCCCCATAGTAGGCATCAACATAATGTCGCCATAATCCGAGCAGCCAGTTCCATTTAAATGCGTATGAGAAAAACCATAAATAAGTTTGTCGTCATAATGATATCCGGAACATCCGTCCCAACTCCCATCAATTCTAGTGTCTGGTGAAAGCTGTACCATACCGAAAGGAACCGTAGCTCCTGGATAGGTATGACCGTGTCCGCCCGTTCCAATCATCGGATTGACATACTGATGGAAATTTTGACCCATTGCTAGAGGACTAACAATGGACAGTAGTATTAAAAGTGCTTTTTTCATGAAGTTGTTTGTTTGTAATCCCAAAGATAAGGAAAGCAGTTAATTAATTAGAAACTCAGCATAGACAGGCAAATGATCAGAAGGGTATTTTAAATCCTTAGAATCACTTAAAACTGCATATTTAATCACTCTTAAAGGTTTGTCCTTGCTCATAAAGATATAATCAATTTGCTTGGTAACGGCTTGATCGTGATGGAAGGCATTAAAAGTACCTGAAGGTCCAAAAGGAGGGGTTTCGGATAAGTTACGACAATCAAACATTTGCTTTTGCAATTTTGCGATACGTTCTTCCGTAGGTTCCGAATTAAAATCTCCCATTAAAAAAGCTGTATCGCCTTGAGAGTTGAGGGTTTTTATCTTTGAAAGTATTAAAAAAATAGATTGTGTTCGTGCTTCTTCTCCTATATGATCCAAATGCGTATTGAACACCCAGAACTGTAGTTGTGTTTGTTTGTCTTTTAGCAGAACATAAGTACAAATTCTATTTAGTGCAGCATCCCAACCTTTTGAAATAACCTCTGGTCTAGGAGATAGCCAAAAGGTATTTTGTTGAAGTAATTCAAAACGGGTTTTGTTGTAAAAGATGTTGGAGGATTCTCCCTTCCCTTCTCCATCGCGAGCCATTCCAATAGAATTGTATTGGGGCAATAGCGCTTCAAGATCTTTTACTTGATTGGGAAGAGCTTCCTGAATTCCAAAAACATCGGGAGCATAGAAATTCAGTTGGGCAGCTAAAAATGTTTTGCGAAGCGACCAAGCGTTTTCACCATCATTGGGATTGTCGTAACGTATATTATAAGTGATTAATTTAAGCTGTTGAGCAATAGTAGTACTAGTAACCAACAAACACCAACCAATAGCGATTGCTTTTAAAAAAACTCTTTTCATAGGGCACTTTTTAGAACGATAAAGATACCAAATTCCAGCAAAAGCAAAGCGCATAAAAAAACGCATCCCAATAAAGGATGCGTTCATTTTATTTAAATAAATAGTTCTTATTATTTCATGCTTGCTGACAAATACTCTCTGTTCATACGAGCGATATTTTCCAAAGAAATACCTTTAGGACATTCAATTTCACAAGCTCCTGTATTAGTACAGTTACCGAATCCTTCTTCGTCCATTTGACGCACCATGTTCAATACACGATTCGTAGCTTCTACTTTTCCTTGTGGTAACAAAGCATATTGCGATACTTTAGCACCCACAAACAACATAGCAGAACCGTTTTTACAAGTTGCCACACAAGCACCACAACCTATACAAGCCGCAGCTTCAAATGATTTGTCGGCATCGTCTTTAGGAACTGGAGTAGAGTTTGCATCAATAGTGTTTCCAGAAGTGTTTACGGATACGAAACCACCTGCTTGTTGGATTCTATCAAAAGCAGTTCTGTCCACTACTAAATCTTTGATTACAGGGAAAGCTCTACTTCTCCATGGCTCTACATAGATAGTATCACCATCTTTGAACATACGCATGTGTAACTGACAAGTGGTAATCCCTGTGTCAGGTCCGTGCGCACGTCCGTTAATATATAAAGAACACATTCCGCAAATTCCCTCACGACAGTCGTGATCAAAAGCGATAGGCTCTTTTTTATCGTTTACTAATTGCTCGTTTAATTGGTCTAACATTTCCAAAAACGAACTTGCTGTAGAAACTTCATTCAAAGTATAAGTTTCTAAATTTCCTTTTGCTTTGGAGTTTTTTTGACGCCAAATTTTAAGGGTTATGTTTATGTTTTTTGCTGCACTCATTGTGTTTATTTTTTATCATTAGCCATTAGCCAAAAGGCATTAGGCATTAGTAACTATTGTTTACTTGACTCTAATTTATTTATAAAAGAATTAATCATTTTACTTTCTTCAGAAATTTTATTCATTATTTCAGAAAACAAACTTGCTGTTTTAATAAAACTAAGCCTGTCCGCTAATACTAATTGTGTTTCCAACTCACATAAAGAACCTCTAGCTATTTTTACAAATTGTATATAACTCTGAGTGGTTTGTCTTCCATAACCTTCAGCAATATTTGAAGGTATAGATACTGCACTTCTCTTTATCTGATTGGACAAAGCATATATCTCATCTTTTGGAAAATCAGGAATCAATTGGTAAACTAATACCGCGATTTCAATCCCTTTTTGCCAAATCAATAAGTCTTTATATGATTGTATTCCACTCATACTATTGCCTATTGGCTATTGCCTAATTACTATTTATAATTTCTAGCTGCGATTTTAATAAATTCAAATTTCAATTCTTCTTTGTGAAGTACCTCTTTGCTGATGTCTTCTCCTTGGTATTCCCAAGCGCCAACAAAAGCCATATTCACATCGTCACGTAAGGTTTCACCTTCAGCATCTTGATATTCTTCACGGAAGTGACCTCCACAAGATTCTTTACGTTGTAAACCATCCATAGCCATCAATTGTCCTAACTCCAAAAAGTCAGCCACACGAAGTGCTTTCTCTAATTCTGGATTTAATTCATCTGCTGTTCCTGGAACATAAACTTCTTTGTAGAATTCTTCACGAAGTTTTGCAATTTCTTCAATAGCTTCAGTCAAACCTTGAGCATTTCTACCCATACCCACTTTGTTCCACATTATGTGACCCAATTGTTTATGGAAATGATCTACAGTTTTAGATCCGTTATTGTTTAAGAATTTATCAATAGAAGCTTTCACTTTGTTTTCAGCATCAACAAACTCTTGTGTGTCGGTTGAGATTTTTCCAGTTCTGATTTCGTCTGCCAAATAATCGGAAACGGTATAAGGCAATACGAAATAACCATCTGCTAAACCTTGCATCAAAGCCGAAGCTCCCAAACGGTTTGCTCCGTGGTCAGAGAAATTTGCTTCTCCAGCAACGAAACATCCTGGAATAGACGATTGCAAATTATAATCCACCCAAACACCACCCATAGTATAGTGTACCGCTGGATAGATTTTCATTGGAGTTTCGTATGGGTTTTCGTCCGTAATCTTTTGGTACATGGTGAACAAGTTACCGTATTTTTCTTCCAACCATTGTTTTCCTAGAGCAGTTATTTCTTCTGCTGATGGATGGTGGTTCCCTTTGGCATAAGCCGCTTGTTTACCTTTATTTTGAATCTCAGTAGAGAAATCCAAATATACTCCTTCGTTAGTAGCATTCGCTTCGATACCGAAACCAGCATCACAACGCTCTTTAGCTGCTCTCGAAGCTACGTCACGAGGTACTAAGTTACCAAAAGCAGGATATCTTCTTTCCAAGTAGTAATCTCTATCTTCTTCCGCAATTTGAGTAGGCTTTAATTTTCCTGCTCTAATGGCTTCTGCATCTTCTTTTTTCTTTGGTACCCAAATACGCCCTGAATTACGCAATGATTCTGACATCAATGTTAATTTAGATTGATTGATTCCGTGAACAGGAATACAAGTTGGGTGAATTTGAACATAACATGGATTTGCAAAAGCAGCCCCTTGTTTGTGTACTTTCCAAGCAGCCGTTACGTTACTTCCCATAGCGTTAGTAGAAAGGAAATAAACATTTCCATATCCACCTGAAGCAATGATCACTGCGTGTGCTGAATGTCTTTCGAGTTCACCAGTAATTAAATTACGAGCGATAATTCCACGAGCTTTTCCGTCTACTTTTACCAAGTCTAACATCTCGTGACGGTTGAACATTTGAACACGTCCTAAACCGATTTGTCTTGACAATGCTGAATAAGCTCCAAGTAATAACTGTTGGCCTGTTTGTCCAGCAGCATAGAACGTACGTTGTACTTGAGTCCCCCCAAACGAACGATTGTCTAACATTCCGCCGTAATCACGAGCAAAAGGAACCCCTTGTGCCACACATTGATCAATAATATTTCCAGACACTTCTGCTAAACGGTGAACGTTAGCTTCACGTGCTCTATAATCACCTCCTTTAATAGTATCATAAAACAAACGGAATGTACTATCTCCGTCATTTTGATAATTTTTTGCTGCATTAATTCCCCCTTGAGCGGCAATAGAGTGCGCTCTTCTTGGAGAATCTTGAAAACAAAAAGCTTTTACATTATATCCCATTTCCCCAAGTGAAGCGGCAGCCGAAGCACCTGCTAAACCTGTTCCCACTACAATAATATCAATTTTTGGTCTGTTATTAGGAGCAACTAATTTTAAATGGTCTTTATAGTCTGTCCATTTGTCCGAAATTGGACCTTCAGGTATTTTTGAATCTAGTTTCATTATAACGGTTGATATTAATTATTAAAATAATGGAATAAAGCAATAAAAATGAATCCAAAAGGAACGATAATCGCGAAAGCATATCCAAATTTGTGTAATGCTTTAGTGAATTTGTTATTCAATCCAACCGATTGGAATGAAGAATTGAATCCATGCCATAAGTGCAATGACAATAATAGAAAAGCGACACAGTACAATCCAGTACGAACTGGGCTTTCAAATTTGTGAAGCAATTCAGGATAATAACGCGTATCATCCAACGGATTAACTTCAACGTATTTGTAAATCATTTCTGGAACCCAAAAATCATAAAAGTGCAATCCTAAAAAAGCTAAGATTACTAAGCCAGAAATAATCATGTTTCTTGATGCCCAAGAAGAATTAGCGGCACCGTTAAATTTTGCATAACCAATAGGTCGTGCATTTCTGTTTTTGAATTCCAACACGAATCCCATGATGAAATGAAAAACAACACCAATAATCAAAATTGGCTGAATAACAAACTGGACTAAAGGATTATTTCCCATAAAATGAGAAATAGAATTGAATGTGTTGTAACTAAACACCGAGGTCATGTTAATAAAAAAATGCTGTGCCAGAAACAGCATTAAAAAAAGACCCGAAAGTGCCATAGCA
>CANCJZ010000053.1 GCA_947378465.1 Flavobacteriaceae bacterium | reverse complement strand
AACACAACACAAAATCCACTTGAAAAATATTTTACTTTATCAAAATTAGCAGCAATTACCACTGTCCCTTTTTTATCGATAAAACCCCATTTGTTATTTTCTTCAAATCCAGCGAGACCATCAGAAAAACTTTTAGCATTTTCATACTTAGGAGGAATAACAAAGTCTCCTTTTTTAGAAATATAACCAAATTTGCCCTCTTTTCTAACCAATGCTAACTCTTGCTGAGCTGACATCAATTGAACACAGACCAATAAAAAAATAAGTGTTTTTTTCATAAGAATTGATTTAATTAGTTAAAAAAACTACTTCATCAAATAATCCTTGACTTTTTGGATATAAGGATACATAACTTGATCCTCTTTAAATTCAGGGATAATATTTCTAACTTCATCATACATTTTTCTAGTGTCTGAGGAAACTTGATCGTTAAATCCTAAAGCATCTATAGCTTGTACAATTGTAACCAATTCAATAGTCAATACTTCAAAAGCGTTTTCAATCACTTTTCCAGTAATAACTGCAGCATTGGTTCCCATACTAACAATATCTTGATTATCATTATTGTTGGGAATACTATGAACATACATTGAATTGGACAACATTTGACTTTCAGCAGTAGTTGAAGTTGCTGTAAACTGTACTCCTTGCATCCCAAAATTAAACCCTAAGGTTCCTAAATTCACAAATGGTGGCAGTATCTCGTTCAGTTTTGAATTTAATAAGTAATTCAACTGACGTTCTGCAAGCATAGTCAATTTTGTTATTACCAATTTTAATTTATCCATTTCCAATGAAATATAATCCCCATGGAAATTACCACCATGATAAACATGTTTAGATTTTACACATACAATTGGATTATCATTTGCAGAATTAATTTCATTTTCCAAAACCTTTGATACATTATTGATGGTATCTAAAACAGGTCCTAATATTTGAGGTACACAACGTAAAGAATAATATTCTTGGACTTTTTCTTTAAAAACATCCTCAGTATTCTCACTATTGTATAAGTGGTCAGCTCTTTTTCTAACTAATGAACTATCCTTTAAGTTTGCTCTCATTCTTTGAGCCACTTCTTGTTGTCCTTTATGAAGTTTTGTATTGTTTAATTCTTCTCCTAAATGATCGTCATATGCTTGAACAATTTCATTAATAGCACAAGAACATTTTATAGACCATTCCAGAATTTTTTCGGCATTGTAAACATTTACGATCCCTATCCCTGTCATTACTGAAGTTCCATTCATTAAAGCCAAACCTTCGCGAATCTTTATTTCAATCGGTAATAGCTTCTCTATTTCAAAAACTTCTTTTGTAGTTCTTCTTTCTCCTTTATAAAAAACCTCTCCTTCACCAATTAACACTAAAGCTAAATGGGCTAACTGAACTAAATCACCACTAGCGCCTACGCCTCCATGTTCAAAAATCAAAGGAGTAATATCTCTATTAATAAGCTCTTTCATAAGATAAATAACACTAGTATTTACCCCTGAATTGCCAAGAGATAGTGTATTTAATCGTGCTAAAATTGCAGACTTTACATATACAGGACTTAAAGGTTTTCCAGTACCAGAAGAATGACTTCTAATCAAATTATATTGCAGTTGCAATTGATCTTCTTCTTTAATTCGGTATTGCGCCATTGGACCAAAACCAGTGTTGACGCCATAAATGACTTTGTTTTTCGAAAAGTCTTTTAAAAAAACAAAACTTTCTTCAACTCTATTGATTACTTGATCACTAACATCGACTTTAGTGTCATTAAAAACAATTGACACAAAATCTTTTAGGCTTAGAAACTCATTTATTATTTTCATATTCACAGTACAATTTATCTAATAAATAATTAAATAATTTGTTTTAATATTAAAATTATGGCTTTACATTTGAGGTCGTAAAGGTAAACTTAATATTAAGAAAAAAAAACAAAATATGCTTAAGGAATATATTGATGTTTTAATTATTGGAGCTGGTCCTTCCGGCTGCGTATCCGCCTCCTATTTACACAACAATGGTGTAAAAATAAAAGTAGTTGAAAAAACTAAATTTCCTAGACTAGTTGTTGGAGAAAGTTTGATCCCAAGAGTAATGGATCATTTTTATGAAGCAGGTTTCTTTCCTGCATTAGACGCAATGAATTTTGAAAAAAAATTAGGTGCTCGATTTTTAAGAGGCAATGAGATTTGCATCTTTGATTTTAGTAATAAATTCTCGGAAGGTTGGGATTGGACTTGGCAAGTTCCTAGAGCTGATTTTGACAATGTCCTAGCCGACGAAGTAATCAAAATGGGGGTTGATTTAGAATTTGAAACTGAGGTTATTGATGTGAAATTTGAAGGTTCAAATTCAATAACTACCGTCAAAGACATCAATGGAAATCTAAAAGAAATCCATGCTAAATTCATAATCGATTCTAGTGGATATGGCAGAGTACTTCCTAGATTATTAGATCTTGACACTCCATCAAAACTAGACCCTCATTCTTCCATTTTTACACATGTCAAAGACATCAATAGACCAGAAGGTGAAGAAGGAACCTTAATCTCCTTTGATATTCTTGAAACAGAAGTTTGGTTATGGGTAATTCCTTTTTCAAATGGCAATACTAGTATTGGTATTGTTGGACCTACTGCATTTGTTAATTCCTTATCTGAAAACAACGATAATAGAGAAGCACTTAATAATGCTATTAAATTATCCGATTATTATGTAAAAAGGTTTGGAGGAGTTGAATTCCTATTTGAACCTGTGAAATTAGAAAACTATTCCCGATCTGTTAAACAGATGTATGGAGATGGATTTGCATTAACGGGTAACAGTTCCGAATTTCTAGACCCTGTATTTTCCTCAGGTGTTGCATTTGCAACGGAATCAGGAATGTTAGCTGCGAAACTAATCCATAAACAACTTAACGGTACAAATGTCGATTGGGAAGTAGAATTTACTGAATACATGAAAAAAGGAATTGGTGTATTTACTACCTATGTAAAAGAATGGTATACTGGAAACCTCCAAACCTTATTTTTTCATCAGCCTGAAAACCCAGATGTAAAAAGAAAAATTTGTGCTGTATTAGCTGGTTATGTATGGGATCAAGAAAATCCATTTGTAAAAAAACATGACAACTTAATTAAAAATATGGCACACTTAATTAGTCTTGAAAAACAATCATAAAACAGAAGGCCAAAATAGATTTTCAATTTTGGCCTTTTTTAAATTTCTATAGAAATAATTACTTTATTTCACTTGCAAGCATTTTCCCGAAGGATTTGGCTGTTTTTGCAAATCCTTCACCAATTCTTGATTCATTACTGAAATTATTCCCAAATTGATTTCCTGGAGCATGCTCACTACTTACTTCAATCAATACATTTTTTCTATTTGCTGTTTCAACAACTTTTAACAAAGTCGTTACTTTGGCTGGTTGTTTCATAATTCCCGCATCCCATCCTGGATAAATCCATAATACATATACTTCCAATGTATATTTAGCTGAACCTAGACCTTCTTGAAAAAGAATATCTTTTTTCTTGGTTATAGTTGCTGACATTAGCTCTAAAAATTTAGGTTGCCAAATTCCTTGTTTAGCTCCCTCCCAAATTTTTTGCCAATTATCTCCTACTCCACGGGTTTTCCCGTTTAATTCATTCTTCCTATTTTGAACATATTGACTTTCTGTCAAATTTTCTTTTAATAATTTTAAATCCGAATAATTAAATTCAACATTTACTTCTTTTTGATCCGAAAGATTATGAAATCCTCCTTTAATAACACTCATGTCTTGTGAAAATCCTATAGTTGTTGTAAACAATAAGATCATTAGGCTTACTTTTTTCATTTTATAAAATTTTAATTTATTCAAATATAATATTTTCTGAAATAAAAATATTATTTGAAATATTAATATTCTTCAAAAAAACTATTTATCAACACATTAAAAAACATCAATTATCGAACTGTAATAAACTTTACAATCATAAAAATTAAATCTCGATATTATACACTCAAATAATTTAATAAAAAAAATGAAAGTAAATCCTCAAAAAACAAATCAATAAGCATATCAAAACATAATAAAACAGAAACTCATTTTATATAAATATTGATACATCAATACTAATCTATCGAGCCTATTATTAATACAAATCACCCATTATTAATTAGAAAACACTTAAAGAACAACACTTTAATTAATTAGTAAATTTAACTAAAACCTTATTACATTTTGAAAATAGTATTGATATTAAAAAAGTTTTAAAAACAGAATTTATTCGAACCTTTTTCTGAGTGAGTCTATACTGACTCTATACTAAGTCTATACTAGTCTATACTTTTCATCTAAAGTATAGACTCACTATAGATTTATATTAGAATTAACAAGAGTAAATACAATTTTTAGTAATTTTATTGGGTGTTAACCATAAATTAAAAAGCTATGGCACGATTGAATAATAACAAACAGTTTGTTGGTCGTATTGGTAATGTAGTAATTAAACAAATAGGCAAAACCATAATTGTACAATCCAGTCCTCACAATATTAAGCAAACTATAGCTACCAAAAAAAGTAGTAATGAGTTTTTGCAATGTAGTACTTGGTCAAAACATTTACGCAATTGTTTAAATCCATTTTTGAACGATTGTTCCGACACCTTCATGTACAAACGTTTTACTTCTGTTGTTTATAAAGCTATTCAACAAAATAATTCCCTACCCAAAGGAGAGCGTACTGCTTTGAATTCAGATATGAGTTTTTTGAATGGCTTTGAGTTTAACACCAATTCAACATTATCTAATTCTATATCTATTTCACCAATCATATCCTTAAACAATCAAAATCAAATCCATATTATTCTTCCTGAATTTGACCCTAAAACTGCAATAAAATTTCCTAAAAACATCTTTGATGCAGAATTACTATTTTATATAATCGCTACTGATATGGTACCCAGTAATACCTTTGATGAAATGTATATGAGCATTCCTATTCACTATGACTCAGATACTATTTCCGAAACATTTTGGTTAAGCCCTGTCATACAAACACAAAGATTAATAGTTGTTTGTGCAAAATTATTTTTCTACAAATCAACTATATTTACTCCTAAAGACTATATCAATACCAATGCATTCAATCCTAGTCAAATTGTATTTGCTGAAAGAAGCAATTAATTATAGTAAAATTATTCATCATAAAATTATTTCAAGGACAGTATAGATACCATGCACTGCAATACTATGAATCTGAATAAAATTTAAATCCAAACAACAACAATTCCTGAACACCATATAAAAAAACACGCAACAATCAATGATTGTTGCGTGTTTTAATAACGATAGATACGCGATGCATGGCGTATCTGGGTATCCGAATCTAAAAAATCAATACTAATTTATAATTTAGCATCTGTTTTCTTAACTATTTTTGCAATTCTTTTGTCTAAGTCTTCCATCAATTCATCTAAAGCGCTTTGACACATAGGTAAAATTTTATCTGGAGCTAATACTGGAATTCCTTTAATCATAAACTCTGTTTTCTTTGAATTGGCATATTCATTAATAGCAAATACTTTTTCACCTTTTTTATTATACAATGCTATTCTTGCTGTAGCTCTCATCTTTATAGTTGCATTATTACCAATACCAAATCCTTTTTGCAAACTAAAATGTACTTCAGTATATAAGGTTCCATCAGCAACTTCACTAAAAATTTTAGCTACACCCTCCTCATTTACTTTTCCTAAAATTCCTTCGTGTATGTATTTATATCCAGGATAATTAATAATACTTTGCTTTGCAGCTCCTACTTTATCATACTTAGGTGTATAATCTATATAGTCTTTATTTTGAATTACTGTAGTTTCAGGTAATAATTCAAAAGGGAATTGTTTCGAATACGAATCAAAAAAAGCGGTATGGTATTTTTCTAAAATTGGGGTTAAATTAAAATTTGGATTATTTCCTAAATCAATAATCAAATCTGTAACAGCAACTAAACCATTCAATCCCAAATCAGAGACATCGATAATTTTATCTGTGTAAAAAGAAACTACGGCTACTTTTTTGTCCGTCTTTTGTTGAGCATTTGTACCTAAGGCAAATAAAAACAATCCAATTATTGTTATTTTTTTCATTTTAATGATGTTTATTTTTGAAATTATTATCTAAGAGTTCTCTCTGAAATAAAGAAGTATTTGTATTTTATATTTTCTTCAGAAATAATTCTAATTTTTTACAAAATTAAACGAATAACAACCAATAAAATTTATTTTATTAAGTATTTTAGAATTTTTATTTAATAAAACAAAAATCAAATTAATATAAAAATTATTATTCTATTTGAAAAGTAGTCCATATTGGAATATGATCAGATATTTGACGTGCTTCTTTAAGCGTTGGGAATGCATTATAAAATGGAAGCACTCCTGATTGAAGTACTTTATTCTTTTTGTAATTATAAAACATATTATCGTATTCAGAGGCTAAACAATCGTCTTCTCTACACTTTTGACGTAAACTCGTTTTTTGATTCATCAAAGAAGTTTGATAACCCTCATTTTTTAAAGGAGTAAAAGCTGAATTGGATTGCGGACAATTAAAATCTCCCATAAAGAAGATATTCAACTTAGGATAATAACTGGGAATCGATTGAAATAATTTAATTTCCGATTCAGGGTTCTTTTTTTTAGGGACCGCATGAAAAGTTGCAATAGTAAATGATTTTCCTTCATATTCAAAAGTACTCATATAAGGCTCTCTATCAATTTCTTTTTGAAGGTGTTGTTCGAGCCAACTGTCCCCTATCTTTTTAACCTTTGAAGGCTTCCAAACAAAAGCATAACGTTCTACACTCGATGGATTGTCACTAGTTGTAGGGTCGCTTATTGCATAATCCCAATGGGAACCTTTACGATTCAGTTCATCAACTAATCGAGCTACTGCTTGAGCGCCTCCATTCCCTGCAACAACTTCTTGAATAGCTACAACATCAAACTTATTCAATGTTGAAGCGATAAATTCGAGTTCGGTATCTGATTTTGATTTGCCAAAATTCATCAAGTTCCAACTACAAATGGAAACTTGTGCAAACCCAAAACTACTAACTAAAACAACAATTAGTATAGAAAAAGAAAAAAATCGATAATTCATATAAATAAATTGAAAACGCTAATATAAACAAAAGAATTTTAGTTGAATAACTGATAATTATAGTGTCGTAAACATTCTACATTGAAAAAAAATATTAATATAGAACTTTGTGAAAAAGAATAAAGATGAAAACGCTACAAAAAAAGACTATTCCTTTTGAATCAAAATTTGGTTCAGTAACTCAAAACGAAGTAATATTAAATGAAAAAACAATTCAAAGTAAAATTCAATTAGAAAACATCAATCAAGTTAATTTAATAAAAAAACGCTTTTTGTTTTCGAATATTCTATTAATGATTTTCAGTTTGAGTTTACTTATTTATACTTTTTTCAAACTTAATGCAAGTAAAGAAATAACCTTATCCCTTTCTGTTGTTTGTGGAATTCTATTTGTTATTGCACTGAATCATAAATTTCACTTTTATAAATTAGTTATAAAAGAAAAAAACAACGCTATTCACGTTGTTTCTACTCATCAAATTCATCGAAAAGGAATTAAAGAATTATACCTTTCGATTACTAAAACTATTCCTAGAAATAAAAATTAAGGTAAATCAACATTACCAGACCAATTCATAAATCCACCCTCAAGATTATATGTATTACCAAATCCCATTTGTTGCATAATACTGCATGCTTGAGCACTACGACCACCTGCCTTACAATACAAATAATAATTTTTAGATTTATCTAATTCTTCTAAACGATAAATAAAACCCTGACCTTTATAGATATCATTTAATAAAGCCCCTGGGATATATCCTTCATTCCATTCATCTTCTGTTCTAACATCGATAATAACTGCATTGGTATCTGCTTCAAGTTGTGAAGCCCATTCTTGTTGACTTAAATTCATTGTGTTTATTTTTTTTCAAAAATATAAAATAAATACTAAAGTGATATAATTAAAAATCAATTGCAAATCAAACCTTTACAAATTATTAACAAAAAAATAACAAGATATTTGTATATACAAATAAAAATGTTCTTACATTTGTACCTACAAATTTCGATTCAACAAATATGAAGATTGAAGAAATCATAAAAACGAATACGGCAATGGATCCTTCAAAAAAAGTGATCTTAAACATTATGTATACCCAAACCGTTATTGGTGATAAATTCAGTGAATTATTGAAACCCTATGATCTTTCAGGAGAACAATTCAATGTATTGAGGATTCTTCGTGGACAAAAAGGTTGTCCTGCTAATATGTGTATCATTCAAGAACGAATGATTACTAAAAATAGTAATACCACCCGATTAATTGACAAACTATTGTCAAAAGAATTAGTTACGAGAAAAGTATGTCCTGAAAATCGACGAAAAATGGAAGTTGACATCACTACTAAAGGATTGGATTTATTAAATGATTTAGACCCTAAAGTGTTGGAACACGAACAACTATTTTCATCCAATTTATCGCTAAATGAATTAGAACAATTAAATACTTTGTTGGAAAAATATAGAACTTTAAAATAAAAAAAATAATTATGAGCAATTTTAACGATAACGCAAATTGGCGTTATGCCACTAAAAAATTTGATACTACTAAAAAAGTATCTACTGAAGATTTAAACACTTTAAAAGAAGCAATTCGTTTGTCAGCTTCTTCTTTTGGACTTCAACCTTACAAAGTATTAATTATTGAGAATCCAGAAATTAGAGCGCAATTAGTTGGCGCTTCTTGGGGACAAAAACAAATTGCAGATGCTTCCCATCTAATTGTTTTTGCAAACGAATTAAATTTAGGCGAAGCTCATGTTGATGCTTATTTCAAAAACCTAATTGAAACTAGAGGAATTCCTGCTGAAGCTATTAAAGATTATTCAGAATTCATGAAATCAAGTGTATTAGGCATTCCTGAAGACATTAGAGCAATTTGGACTGCAAAACAAACCTACATTGCACTTGGCAATTTATTGAATGCTGCCGCTGAATTAAAAATTGACGTTACTCCAATGGAAGGATTTGTAGCCGAACAATACAATGAGATATTAGGATTAAAAGCAATGGGATTAAATGCTTCTTTAATTGCTCCTATTGGTTACCGTCACGAAGAGGACGCTACTCAACATTACGCCAAAGTGCGTAAATCAAACGAGGATTTATTCATAACATTATAATCAACACTAATCATTAACAATTAAATTTTAAGAAAATGAGAAATTTAAAAACATTTGCAATTGCATTATTTTTAACTGTAGCTACAGTTGCTACGGCACAAACAAAAAAAGTTAACGCTTCAAAAAGTAAAATCTCTTGGATTGGTAAAAAAGTAACTGGACAACACGAAGGTACTGTTAACCTTAAAGAAGGTTCATTATTATTCAAAGGAGCTAAACTTATCGGTGGTACATTCACAGTGGATATGACTTCATTAACTTCTACGGATTTAACAGGAGAGTATCAAGGTAAATTAAACGGTCACTTGAAATCAGAAGATTTCTTTGGAACTGAGAAATTCCCAACTTCAAAATTAACTTTCAAAAAAGTAACTGAAAAAGGAAATGGAGTTTATACAGTTACTGCTAATTTAACGATTAAAGATGTTACAAGTCCAGTTACATTTGACATTACAGTTAAAGAAAGTACTGCTACTGCTAACGTAAAAATCAACAGAACTAAATACGGTATTAAATACGGTTCAGGAAGTTTCTTTGACAATTTAGGTGATAAAGCTATTTCAGATGAATTCGAATTAAACGTTACGTTACAATTCTAATTAGAATATTTTTCTAAATCAAAAACCTTAAAGAGTCTTCTTTAAGGTTTTTTTGTTTTTATATAGTTCTATATTTGCAGAATGAAAGAAGTATTAATCATCGATAATTACGACAGTTTTACTTACAATTTAGTTCACTATTTAGAGAGTTTGAACTGCAAGGTTACTGTATTTAGAAACGATGAATTAGTGCTTTCTGAGGTGCTTCCTTTTCAAAAAATCATTCTTTCTCCTGGTCCAGGATTACCCGATGAAGCAGGTATTTTAAAATCTGTAATACAAGAATACGCTTCTTCAAAAAGTATTCTTGGGGTTTGTTTAGGCCATCAAGCCATCGCTGAAGTGTTCGGAGGAAGACTTCAAAATCTATCAAAACCCTTCCACGGAGTGGCATCAAAAATCAAAATTACAGCACCTGATGACCCCCTTTTTTCAAATCTCCCATTAGAGTTTGAGGTAGGAAGATACCATTCTTGGGTAGTCAATAAAACTGATTTTCCTGAAATATTGACCATCACTTCAATGGATGAAAATGGTCATATTATGTCCTTTTCACACCAACAATTTGATGTAAGGGGAGTGCAATTTCACCCTGAAAGCATCCTTACAGAACA
This sequence comes from Flavobacteriaceae bacterium, assembly GCA_947378465.1. GTDB lineage: Bacteria > Bacteroidota > Bacteroidia > Flavobacteriales > Flavobacteriaceae > Flavobacterium. The sequence continues at coordinate 4,715 of CANCJZ010000053.1, read as the reverse complement.
CGGGAAACAGCTACTTCAAAACTGGATTTCAAGTTAATTTAAGTCATTATTGTTGTTTTTTGCTCTATTTTTTTAAAATAGAACAAAAAATATAATTTTAAATTTAAACTAATTTATAGATTTACTTAAATATACTCAATACTCTGAATTAAAACTTTTTAAATAATCACTATAGATTTTTACTATAGTAGTAAAATAAGCTGTTTTGGATTAACAAACTGTTAAATTTCATTTAAACAATCGTTTAAATTAAACATTTGTTTAAATTTGTACCGTCTTAATACAAGTACACACAATGAATGAATTTAACGATAAACAAATTGAAATTCTACAAGTAGCCGAACAGCTATTTGCCGAAGAAGGATTTGATGGCACCTCAATTAGAGATATTGCAAAAAAAGCCAATATCAACATAGCCATGATTTCCTATTATTTTGGTTCCAAAGAAAAACTTTTGGAGGCTTTAGTTCTCTATCGTATTTCAGGTATGCAATTGCATTTGGAAAGTCTCTATCAGGAAGACATCTCCCCTATTGAAAAAATAGACAAGCTGATTGAATTTTACATCAAGCGAATCAACACGAATCGATGCATGTATCAAATATTACATTTTGAATTATCCAATAAGAAAAGAGAAATCAACTTAGAATCTTTTACACAGGTAAAAAACAACAACCTAATCTTAATGCGGCACATCATTTCAGAGGGTCAAGAACAAGGTTTATTTCAACCTAACATCGATGTCAACTTGATCCCTCCTATCATCATCGGCTCGTTTACCCATTTCCACATGAACAAACCCTACTATCAAAAATTATTGGATTTGAATACCGAGGAACAATATGAAGCATACATTGCTGGCAATTTTACTAAACACATACAAAAAACCATTAAAGCCCTTTTAGTCTATGAAAACTAAATCCGTAGTGCTTTTTATGTTCCTATGTTTAGGAACTTATAAAAACTATGCACAAGAAAAGAAATTACTTACCCTAAAAGAAGCAGTAGAATTGGCTGTTAACAACAGTAATCAAGCTGCTTTAGCAAATGCTCGCGTTCAATCTGCAAAGCTAGATTTGGAAAACACAAAGAACAATCAATATCCTAGTGTTAAGGTTTCAGGACAATACTTACGATTAACAAATGCGAACATCAGTTCAAAAATTAGCTTAGGAGGAGGTTCTAGTCAATCGTCAGGTCCTTTGAAAGTAGATCAATTAATGTTAGGTCAAGCCAATGTATCTATGCCTGTTTTTAGCGGTTTTAAGCTTAAAAACAGCATTAAGGCATCTACAAGTATGTATAAAGCAGAAACATTCACTGCAGCGCATACTAAAGAGCAATTAGGACTTGAAGTAGTTGACTTGTTTGCTAACTTATACAAAGCACAAGAAATGACGGCGCTTATTGAAGAGAATCTAAAAAGTGCGGAACAACGTGCAAAAGACTTTGAAGCGATGGAAAAAAACGGCATCATTGCTCGTAATGACTTATTAAAAGCACAACTTCAAGTATCTAATATTCAGCTATCGTTAGACAATGCTAAGAAAAACTCAGCGATTGTAAACTACCAATTAGTAAACTTATTAAAACTTCCAGAAAACACCCAAGTAGCAATTGATATTGAAGCCATCAAAGCGGAAATGAAACAAAACCAACTGGGAACAATTAATGGAAACCGAAACGATTTGCAAGCGTTGCAATTGAAACAAAGCGCTTCTGAGGCAGGGATTAAAATTGCTAAAGCCAACTATTACCCTTCATTTGCCTTGACTGGTGGTTATATTGCTTTTGATTTGAAAAATGTATTATCAGTAAATAATGCTATGAATTATGGAGTGGGACTTTCTTATGATTTGTCTTCCATTTTCAAAAACAACAAACAAGTCAAATTAGCAACCAGCAGAGCCAACGAAACTAAGGAAGCTGTTGCAATACTAACCGATCAGATTAAAGAAGAGATTCAACAAGCACAAGAGAATTACAATTTGTCATTAAAACAAAGTGCTGTTTACGACAAAGCTTTTGAACAAGCCTCTGAAAATTATCGCATCGTTAAAGACAAATACGACAATAGCTTATCCACTACGAACGACCTTTTAGAAGCAGATGTGGAACAATTACAAGCCAAAATCAACCAAGCACTTTGTAAAGCGGATATTGCTCAAAAATATTACGAACTTCAATTTGCTTCTGGAAAACTAATCAAATCATTAAACATCACAATAAACTAATACACATGGAAACTAAGAAAACAAATAAAAAATTCACCCTGATATTTTTAGCATTAATCGTAATTGGGGGTAGTTACGGGGCCTACAAATACATACATTCATTATCGCACGAAGTGACTGACGATGCTCAGATTGAGAAAAACATGAATCCTATCATTCCAAGAGTAGCCGGTTATGTGACTAAGATTTATGTAAAAGATAACGACTTTGTAAAAAAAGGCGATACCCTTTTCACTATTGACAACCGCGATTATATTGCAAAATTAGAAGAAGCTAAGGCAGCATTAAAGGCAGCTCAAAGCAGTTTTGAAGCTTCAAAAGCAGACATAGGTTCAGCTCAAGCGACCATTTCGGTTTCGGATGCTAATGTACAATCAGCCAGTGGAAATATAGAAACAGCAAGAATTAGATTGACTAGAGCATCAAATGACTTTGAACGTTATAGCAACTTATACAAAAACCATTCGATTACTAAACAACAATTCGAGCAAGCGGAAGCTGCAAAATTAGAAGCACAATCACAATTGCATATTTTACAAGAACAACAAAAAGCATCAGCGTTCCAAAAAACAGTAGCAAGCTCACGTTCGAATGTAACTAACAAACAAGTTGATGTAGCTTCTGCTAATATCAAACGTGCTCAAGCGGTTTTAGAAGCAGCACAATTGAATTTAAACTATACTGTAGTGACTGCAGCCATTGACGGACAAGTATCTAAAATTGCAATTCAACCAGGACAATTTTTACAACCAGGGCAATCGTTGTTTTACATTATTAACACGAATGAAGCATGGGTAGTAGCAAATTTTAAAGAAACGCAATTGAACAAAATGGTAATAGGACAAAAAGTTGACATCAAAGTGGATGCGTATCCTGACACCAATTTCAGAGGAACAATTGTTTCCTTTTCACCTGCAACAGGAGCGCGTTTCTCTTTATTACCACCTGACAATGCAACAGGTAACTTCGTAAAAACGATTCAACGTTTACCAGTTAAAATCAGTATTGACGCCAATAATGAAGCTGACAAAGTAAAATTACTTCGTCCAGGGATGAATGTAACGGTTGATGTTAACTTGAAATAATAGTTGAGGACTTAGTGAACAATTGCTTTCACTAATAAATTCAAAACCCCTTAAAAAGAACTTTAAACCTATACAAAATGGTTCAAGAAGATTTAGTTGAATACGGTTACCGACGAGTAATTATCACCATCACTGCCGTGCTTTGTGCATTGCTTGAGATTGTGGATACCACCATCGTCAACGTAGCCTTGACCAATATGCGAGGAAGTTTGGGTGCCACCCTGACGGATGTTGCATGGGTAATTACAGCCTACGCCATTGCGAATGTAATTGTAATCCCAATGACAAGTTGGTTATCCCAACAGTTTGGAAGAAGAAATTACTTTGCCGTTTCCATCATACTTTTTACCGTTTCCTCCTTTTTGTGTGGAAATGCCTCGACGATATGGGAATTAGTAGCCTTCCGATTCATACAAGGATTAGGAGGAGGAGCCTTATTAGTAACTGCTCAAACCATCATCACAGAAAGTTACCCCACCGAAAAAAGAGGAATGGCGCAAGCCATCTACGGTATGGGAGTTATTGTAGGACCTACCCTAGGACCACCATTAGGAGGTTATATCGTGGAAAACTACTCTTGGCCTTATATCTTTTACATCAACATTCCTATCGGAGCTATAGCGGCTTTATTGACGTTGGTATACGTTAGAAGTCCGAAGTATGGCGAGAAGTTAAAAGCAAATCAAGTAGATTGGTGGGGAATTATATTCCTTGCGGCCTTTATCGGATCGTTGCAATTCGTATTGGAACACGGACAACAAGACGATTGGTTCGAAGATGAATGGATTGTTCGATTGAGCATCCTTTCTGGTGTTGGATTACTGGCCTTTATATGGCGAGAACTTACCTACAAACATCCAATAGTAAACTTAGGCGTATTAAAAGACAGCAACCTGCGAATTGGAGTCGCCTTGAGTTTTATTATGGGATTTGGACTCTATGGTTCTACCTTGATTATTCCGATATATACCCAATCCATCTTGGGATGGACAGCAACGGATGCTGGATTATTGTTGATTCCTGGATCCATTACAACCGCCTTTATGATGCCGATGATTGGAAGAATGATCCAAAAAGGCGTACCGCAAACTTATATGGTTGCTTGTGGATTCATCGTTTTCTTTTTATTCACCTTTTGGATGAGAGACGTAATGACGCCCGATACCGGAGTAGAACACTTTTTCTGGCCATTAATCCTTAGAGGAATTGGATTAGGATTGCTATTTGTACCGATTACTACCCTATCGCTATCGGCGTTGAAAGGCAAAAGTATAGGTGAAGGAGCTGCCTTTACAGGAATGATGCGACAATTAGGAGGTTCGTTTGGGATTGCTATTATCACCACGTTCATCACACGATACAGTCAAGAACACCGAGTAAACTTGGTTGCTCATTT
>CANCJZ010000052.1 GCA_947378465.1 Flavobacteriaceae bacterium | reverse complement strand
AAGCGGGGTAATTAATATCAAACTCAAAAAGAACAATCTATCCGGAACTAATGGTTCCTTTGTTACGGGTGCTGGATTTGGTGCCAAAGGACGCGCGAACAGTTCGGTGATTGTGAATCACAAATCAGGAAAATGGAATTTCGGATTGGGGTATGACAATCGATTTGCCGGCCGAGTGCGTCATATTGATGCCGGCCGAACCAATTATTTTATAGCCGACGAATATTTATTGGCACAAAAAAGAAACGACAGCCGATTAGAGCAATTGCAAAATTTGAAATTAAACATCGACTTTTCGCCTAATGAGCGCAACAGCATTTCCTTTGAAGCTATTGGAAATCTGGAAGGGCAGGACAATAACGAAACCTTGCGCAGTACGATTTATAATAACATCAATGCTTTTTATTCCGACAATCAACGACATTCCTTAGAGATTGAACGTTCCAAAGTAGCCGAAATGGCTTTGAATTATCAACGCAAATTCAAAGATGATCGCAAAAGTTTGACTTCTAGCATTACTTCTTCTTTTAACAAAGACCGTCAGAATACGGATATCGATACTTACTATTACGATGCGATGCAGGCACAATTAGGGAATGTTTTTTTGCAAAAAACCCACAATTACGAAAACCAAAACATTTCCAATGCCAAATTGGATTATGCTTTTCCCGTAGCCAAACAATCCATAGTTGAAACAGGATATAAGGGTACTTTTCGTTTTTTCAACTCCGATTATCAAAGTGCGGACAATGTCAATAATGTATATGTAGTAAATACTGCCTCGAGCAATACCTTTAAGTTTGACGAACAAATCAATGCATTTTATGCGATGATGAATTCCTTTATTGGCGATAAAGACAGCCCAAAGTGGAAATACAACTTTGGTTTGCGTGCGGAACAAGTACACAACCACGGAAAGACCATTACTCAAAACACCGATTTCACTAATAATTATTTAAAATTTTTCCCATCGGCCTCTTTGCAATACCAATTGAAAGCCGATTCGTTTTTGAAATTTGCCTATACCAAACGTATCAATCGCCCGGACTTAGGGCAGTTGAATCCTTTTATGGATATTACTGATGCGCTGAATCCACACAGTGGGAATCCTTATTTGAAGCCTGAAATTGTCAATGGAGTGGAGTTGGGCTACAGCCGCGATTGGAAGCATTACAACCTGACTTTTAATTCCTATTACCGAAACGCCACCAACAGTATCAAACAATACTCCGAATTGCAATCGGATGGAACGGTATTGCTTTCACCTAAAAACTTTGGAAGCACCATCACCTATGGATTGGAAACCGTTGTTGGGATTAAACCGGCTCCTTTCTATGACGCTAATTTGAGTTTGAATGCCTTCCAGCAAAACATCAACGGATCCAACATCGCCAATGATGTGTCGAGTAAAGCCTTCAACTGGTATGGCAAATTGATTAATAATTTTGTGCCTTGGCAAGGAGGAAAGCTACAACTGATAGGTAGTTATAACTCTCGATTGTCCACCGCACAAGGAAATAGAATCGCGATATACAGCGCTGATTTGGGATTTCAACAAAAATTAGGCAAGGGCAACGCCCGCCTTGGATTAGTAGTTACTGATATGTTCAATACCCTTAAAAGTGGCTATTTGAACAATACTGCTGATTTTACAAACTACCGCACCTCCAAATCCGATACCCGTGCGGTAATGTTGACTTTCGCATATACCTTTAAAGCTGCTTTTAAAGAGAAATTATTAGAAAATCAATTTAAACCGGAGTATTAAAAGATAATCTGGGCGTTCCCAAACTTAATCTGGGCATTCCCAAACGTCATCTGGGAGTTCCCAAATGTCATCTGGGAGTTCCCAAACGTTATCTGGGCATTCCCAAACGTCATCCGGGCGTTCCCAAACATCATCTGGGCATTCCCAAACATCATCTGGGAGTTCCCAAACTTAATCCGGGCATTCCCAAATTGCATCTGGGAGTTCCCAAACATAATCTTAGCGTGCAAAAACGTTATCTTGGCTAGCAAAAACTTCATCGAATCTAGCAAAAACATAATCTTGGCTAGCAATAATTTCGTCTGTGATAGTAGTAAAAACATTTTGGAGTTCCGAATCTACATTTAGAAAGTTCTATAGTTCAACAAAGTATTCTTTAGTTATTATTAAATACTTTACAAAGAAACCACTCAATATATTAGAGTTCAAAAAATATGGAGTTAAGGCATTAAGGCAGAAAAATAAACATCAAAAAAAGAGAATAAAAAAAACCGAAATTATTAGTTTCGGTTATTAGAAATTTATTTTTTCTTTGACTTCGATTTTTTCTTTTTAGCAGCTGCTTTTTTCTTAGCCTTTTTTTCTTTCAATTTCTTTTTGGCTTTTTCTTTTTTAGCTTTTTCTTTTTTCTTTTTCTTAGCTTTTTTCTCTTTTTCCTTTTTCTTTTCTTTTGCTTTTTTCTCTTTTTCTTTGATCTTGTCGCTCATCTTTTTAAGTTTTTTACGATTTTTTTTACCTAAAACTTTATTGCCTTTCTCTATTATTATTTCTAAATCTGCTTGTAGATATTCACTCAATACTTGATCAACAATAATTTCTTTTTCAGAGTTGTCAGTTTCAGGTGCTACTTCAACAATAGTTTCTTTTTTTACTCTTGGTTTTCGGACTGTTGCCTCTTTTTTGATTGGCTGTACAGGGTTAATTTCTACTTTTTCTTCAGTAGTAGTTTCAACTTGATTATTATCTTCCATTTCAAACGCTGTTAATTGTTATTTGAACATCAATTTAATGTTAATCAAATGTAAGCAATTATTCAGCACTCCAATGTTAAGTTTTCTGTACAAATGAAAATTTAACATTGAAAATCAAATTATTACTGTTTTAATTAAATATAAAAGTCAAAAAGCGGAACGTCTTCTCTTTTTTCAACTAGCTAATTCCTTAATCGCAACACTTTTTTTAATTATATTCGTTATTTACTTTAAAAAAAGTACCATGCGAATCCTTTGTGTTTATTTACTACTTCTTTCTCTTCCAATTTCAGCACAAATAGAATTGAAGATTGACGCTATAAGCTCAAAAGACTCCATCCCGACAGAAAGGAAGTTTACCATTCAGTATCATATCGCTAATTTAACGGATAAAGAAGTTGTTTTTTCACTTTATCCAATGAGTTTTGAATACAATAGACGTGCTTCAATGTCTAAAGTGATGATTTATAAAATATATCAAAATCAAGAATTTCTCGATTTGGAGAATGTTTTCATCAATAAAAAAATGGAAATCTACAACAAAGCTATGGAGGGCGCCAAGACACAAGAAGAAAACAACATTGCTCTTGCTAAATTTTTTGAGCAGGAAATGAAAATCAGTTTGGATTCTATTAATAAATTAGATGAACAGACGCTCTTAATGGAAAGGAAAAAACAATTTTCAACTTCTATTATTAGACTTCAGCCCAATGAAAAAAGAGATTTTACCAAAACACTTATTTGGAACAAATCCCGATATTATAAATTAGAGGACAATGAATTTTATTTGGACGAAAATAAACCACACTATTTTGAGTTGACCATCAATTTGATGAAAGAATATTTTAAGGATTATGTTGAGGTTAATGAATATCAAGAAATACTAAATAATCCTAGTTATATCAAAGGATGGTTTACTTCGAATAAAGTGGAGATTGATTTTAAAGATTGATTTATGAGTATTTTCGATGAGGTTCAAAGTTTTATTAAAAATATTAATTTTTAAAAATCTATTATTATGTTATGCAAATAGATAAAAATAAAAGCATTGTCATATTTTCAATAATGGTAGGGTTCAAGTAGTAATAATAAATTAACAAACTGCTTTTCTTGATTAGAATTAATCTTTTTATATTTGAAAATTAAAGCCTATAAGCCATTATTAATTCAGAGAGAATTTGTTTATTATCTTTTTAATATTCAAATTAATTCTACTCATAAATCAAAAATGAAAAAAATTACTTTATTAAGTTCCCTTGCAGTATTTATTCTTATAAGTTGTTCTTCGAATGATAGTGCAACCACTCCCGTAACACCAACTGTTGCTGATCCCCAATCTTATTTTTTTAAATATATGGATTATCCAAGTGATATGGCTTTAGACCCTAATGCTGATAATATAATTCAATTAATTTATGATTCGGATAACAAAATAACAAAACGTGTTGGAGGGTATAAATTTCTTGCCCCTGGCGCAGGTATATCTACGATGTATTCTAACTTGTATTATGATGATGTAAATTATAGTAACAACGAAATCCATATTGTCAGAAAATTAAACTCCACTATTTATACCACTTCTCCTTTTGAGCGGATACTAACCTTGGATAGTCAAAATAGAATAATCAAAAAAACAACGTTTAAACAACAATCTTATCCTGAATATGATACTATAAATTACACTTATAACAATTTAGGTTTAATAAGTGGGTCGATTATGGGCAACTTAAACGGTTATAATGAAATAGCAAACTATTATTATAATCAAAATAGAAATTTGGATAGCATTGTGACCAAAAAACAATATCAAAACGATCCCTTTTATAGTAAAGAGAAACAAATATTTAGCAATTATGATACTGCTTTAAATCCATTAGGAAAATTAATTATTTTCGAGGAGACTTTTTTCAGAGCAATTTCCCAAAATAATTATGCTAAATATGAAAAATACACTTATAACTCTGACAATACTTTAATTAATCAAGAAATTAGAATTTGGAATTTACATTATGACAATTCAGGAAATGTAAGATTTGAGCAATATTAAAATACAGCTCGTTTACCTTTTTTCTAAGTTTCTAATTTAAAGTTTGTCACATAGTTAATGGATGAGCAAACCTATATACTATTAACAATGTCCAACTCTAACTCAACTTTATGGAAAGAATTTGCTAATAAGATTAATGGCAAATACATTGAAGAATTTACTTGGCATTCTGCAAAAGTAGAAGTCGATTACAAAGGAGTCAAAATTGTTTTTGATAACTATACCCTATGGTCGGGGAAGTATAGTAAAGTGATGACACGAGTTTGCGCTTCCTTTAGTTCTGAAGAAAACTTTGAATTTGATATATACAATAGCAATTGGATTGGGAAATTACAAACGCTACTTGGAGGACAAGATGTAAAAATTGGCCGAGAAGATTTTGACAAAAAATACCGTATCAAAACCAATAATGAATTTAAAATAAAAACCTTTCTTCAAAATCCCGAAATACGAATGGATATCCAAAAACAAGAAGAAGTGCACTTTCAACTTTCTAATCAGAAGGGAATATGGGAAGGTGCCTTGCCTGATAATGAGTTCGAATTGTCTTATTATGAAGATGGAGCAATAAAAGAGATAGAGCGATTAAGTACATTACTACTTCTTTTTAATAAAATGATCGATAGGCTGGGAGAAATGAAAGTAATAAAAATTAAACTTTAAGAAATTGAATTAGCAAGTAACGATTTTAACCATAAAATAAACCAATGAACATCACTTCACAAATCAACGATTATATAAATAGTCAACCCGAGGCAAAGCGCAATGATATGCAAGAGCTGCATCACATCATTCAAGAAATAATGCCAGGAGCGCAACTGTGGTTTTTGGATGGTAAGAATGAAGAGAACAAAGTAGTTTCTAATCCTAACATTGGCTACGGACTTCAAATCATTAAATACGCCGATGGCAAAACCAAAGACTTTTATCAAATTGGCATCAGTGCCAATACTACTGGAATCTCTGTTTATATCCTTGGGATTGAAGATAAATCCTATTTGGCCAACACCTATGGTGGTACTATAGGAAAGGCTACCGTAACTGGGTATTGTATAAAGTTTAAGAAGCTTAAGGATATTCATCTTGAAACATTGGTAGCCGCTATTAAATTTGGGTTTGAAGCACAGCATTAAAAGAATCAAAGAAGGTTTTAGATTTTCATTTAAAAAAATTGAGACACCCAAATGTGTCTTTCTTTGAAACTAGATAATTTCATTACATTTGAAAAATAATGTTTTAAAAAAAAGACAATAACAGATAAAACAAGTTACTATATGGTAATAGACTTCGAAAAAGAAACAGAAGGAGTATTGGTATTATGCTCAAAAATAGGCTTACAGAAGTATTTTGCAGATAAAGAATTCGATTATACTTTTCCGGAAGGAATACTGCCCTTAGTAAATCTAGGGATAGTAGTAGCATTAGTAACCGAAAGTGGCGATGAGGTTAAAGGAAAAATAATTGACGAAGCCATGAATGAATACAAAGGCTATCGCTTACTTGGTCAACAAAACCTTTTTATTGAAGAGGAGGATGAGTTGTATGTATTGTCTCATAGCGAATTCACCCAAATCTGCAGTAGCAATAAGGGAGCTATTGATTCTTTTTCTTTTTGGAATGACAAAATAATGGTTAAAGGAATCAGAGCCGGTTGGGCTATTGTATTTACTCACGTAAAAATGAGAAAAAACAGTTCGTTTATGCGAACTATTACGCAGTTGATTTATACCAAACAGCCATTTCCTTATGGTGAAATTGATCATATTCCAGCCTTTTAATAAATATGAAAAAATTAGTTCTACTACTCCCTTTCTTTCTACTCCATTGTTATGCAACAAGCGGCTTTAGGGGAGCTGTAGCGTCTACCTTTTTACAAGACAGCATTAAAAACCAAAACAATTTTCACAAACTGGAAAAGTTGTTTGTTACAGGCGATTTTGACGGAGATAAAAAAAGAGATACTCTTTATCAGCACAACTACAGTCGGCTAGAGAAAAAAGAAATTGACTTTGCCCCAGATCCTATGAAAGAAGAATGGGATGAAGTGATTCAATGGTTTTATGAACAAGATGCCGATGTAAATTTGAAATTAAATAAAAAGAATGCTGAGGTACTGCATCTTGGCACCGCTCAAGGATTGTATTGTTTGATTAATATTGGCGATACTAACAAGGACGGCAAAGACGAAATTGCATTAGTAACGGATCGTTGCGACCTAAGTAGAGTCAATACCTGCGTTATTTATACTTTATGCAAGGGCAAATGGCAACTTTTAAAAGAGTTTGGCGTATTTGAGGGAGCATTTGACTGGGAAGGAGAAACAAAGCCCAAATTCAACGCTATACCAGGTTTTCTTGAACAACAAAAACATATTTGGAAATACAGTGATTACAATCAAAATGATTTTGATACTGCCGCTGAGGTTGGACAAATGAAAGTGTTAAAGTTGGGGAAGTGTAAATAAGCGAGTAAATGATTGTTTTGCTCTAACTTAAAACTTAAAAAAATGAAAAAGAAAATAGTAGTGTGTATTCTATTGGTTTGGTTTTCAAATAGTATATTTTCCCAAACCAAGGAAAATGTCAACCCAAAAGGCAATTGGTTTTTTGGAGCCGAAATCGGAACGAATAAAATCAATTCATTTGAAATAGGACCGTCAAAAACTACTTTTCAAATAGGCTTTATATCAGAATATTATTTCGCAAGACATTGGAGCTTGTCCGGAAGAATAAAATATTTCAACACAGGAGTATCGTTTTATAAACCAAGTACACACAGCGGCTCTTGGTTGGATCTTGGCTCGGATGAAAGTTTTGGGAGTTTTAATGGAACCGTAATAGCTTTTCCCATAGATATTAAATGGGAGTTTAGAATTTTTAAAAATTTAGGAGGCAGTCTCAAACTCGGTTCAGCTTATACAATAGAAACGTATAGAAATTATGGGAATTATTCTTCTAATATCAATACCAATTTTCCTCAACAATATGGGAGTTTTAATGTGGGTTGGGGTTTGAATTATTTTATAAATAAAAAAGTTGCGGTATATTTAGATGTAGAAAATTATTCTGGAGCTTCAAAAGGACATAGTGATGGACTTTTTGGAGGAAAATCATATAATACACAAAATCAATTAATGAATTTTGGGATAAAATATAACTTTAAAAAAAATAAAGAAGGGAATAAGGGAGTTATTGAAGTTAAAAAAGTATAAAAATTATAATGGATTAATAAATAGTATAGGAAGTAAACCGCTTTAATTTTTTTGATTAATAACACCCGCCCCCGGTTTCGAGCAGCATTTTCCAAACGCCATTTATTTTATTAAAAAGCATGACTTGATAACACCCACCTACACTATTGTGGAATCCGCACAAATTCGCATGATAAATGATGCATAAGGTGTTGTTTCTAAAATAAATAGGTTTACTGTAAAAATGCACGAAGGTAAGCATACAAGGGTAGGGTTTTTCTTTTCGGAATTGAGCATACTTAACAGTGTCTTGAGATTCAATTAAAACCTTTTGTTCGTTATGCCATTGCTCGCTTATGTTTGAAGAATACGACTTTAAAGTATCTTTTGAAATAAAGATTGCATCTGGGAAGGTAGTTTTAGAGAAAACATAATTTTTATTTTTAGCAATTTCTCCTTTAATATACAAGAGCTCCTTGGACGTCAACTCTACATGGTTTGTAGGGTCGTTTTTATTGAAAATGTTTTTCTTGGAGATTACTTTTTCAATAACATTATAGCCATCGCTTTGTATGCAAATTACATAGGGTAATTTGTTTGTGGTGTCTTTAATAGATTCAAAAAACTGTTTATCTTGGCTTATTTGAGAGAAACAAGTTGTAGCATAAAAAAATATTAGGAAGAAAAGATTTCTCATTTGTAGGTTATTTATAATAATCATTAGACTAATATAATAAACATTTTTGATGTATTAAAGAATATTGATATATTTGAATATACACTCTAATAGATTTCGTATTGAAAATAACAATAATTCAATTGTATTAATTTTTAACTTATGATAATTCCCATTCTAATATTAAGTACAGTTTTCATCGCAATAGCCTTTATTGTTAACGAAAATAACGCCGATCAATTACTTTCAGGCTACAATACGATGTCAAAGGAAGAAAAGGAAAACTTTGACATTAAGTCATATCTAATATATTTTCGAAATTTTCATTTGTTCTTGGGCTCTACCTTATTGGTGTTTTCCTTATTGGTGTATTTTTTTGTCAATAAAGATTGGAGCGGCATTTTTATGGGAACTTATCCTATACTCGCTTATATTTATTTCATTTGGAAAGGAAATAAATTTGCCAAGAAACAGAATAAAAAACAAAAAATTACCACCTATATAGCAATGGGGGTGATGCTGCTTCTTTTTCTTTTCCTGGCCTATGAGTTTAAAAACAGTTTTAATGACAACGAGATAATAGTTGACGCGAATTCCATTGAAATCACAGGGGAATATGGAATTAAAATCAATAAAAAGGATTTGAAATCGGTTGAGTTAATCAACCATATCCCAAAAATATCAACCAAGATCAATGGTTTTGCGCTAGAAACAATAAAAAAGGGCTATTTCAGAACAGCAAAAGATGAAAAAGTAACCCTTTTAATTAATTCTAATTCCAGCCCGATAATTCTATTGATTACAAAGGACAACTATAAAATTTATTACTCCTCTAAAAATAAGTCCAACGAAAAGATTATTAATGAAGTTAGAAGTAAAATGGGGGTTTTTCGTTAATGTTTGAAGAAGAGACAAAAAATAAATCAAATGAATCAACGTTAACTTACCAACAGTAATTAATTTCCTTTACAGAAGCAAACCATAATTTATCCAATATGTATAAATTTTTAAAACCATTACTTCTTCTTGTATTTGCATTACAATCATTTGCTCAAAATCCACCTACATTCATTCCTAGAGAACAATACAATGATTTTGAGAAAGCAGTCAATACCGCCAAGACCAATTGTAGAAAAGACTATGTCGCCCTAATAAACAAACGCCTTGAAAATGATCAAGAACCTTTTATTTTCGGGATTTGCGATTACATAAAGCAGGACAGTTTGATAGAGTGTATTCCAAATTTGAAAAAATACATTACCAATTGCGATAGAGACCAGCTCAGTACGGATTGTTCCTTGTACCGATTAGCTCAAATTGGGAGTCCGAATGAAAAGGATTTTATTGTTGATGATTTTCAGTCCCATTTGAATCAAAAGCTCAATACCCTCCCTTGGCTTAAATCCTATATTCAATCACTAATCCTATTGAATTACCCTGACGGGCATCATTTAGTAGATCAAGCCTTCTTTGATTGGACTGGTATTAATCTTGATTTTGCCCAATACCCTAAATTATTTGAAATAAAAAAAACATTGGAAACCCAATACTACTTCAATTTCCCCCAACAACTTATCCAAGAAGGCTATAAGTTAACCAATGTTATTGCCTTTATGGACAATACTACGGAAGTAGCCAAAGCCAATGCGAATCCAAAGGTTCGATATATTGTAGAAATTGAATTTCCTTACGGGACATCTTATCCTTATGGTAAAGATTCAACAAACGAAGAAGCCTCTCTCCAAAAAATTCAAGAACTGACAAAGCTTCCCCCAAAGTATATTAATTTAAAATACAATGATGGAGGCTATTATATCCATAAAGAAGATCGATTTGACAATTCATCACTAACCGTTGATTATATCGATTATATCACTAAATTCCCAAATGCGAATGGTTTACACTTCATTCAATTTTTGCATAAACGCAATTACTTTACGGATTATGACAAATATTATGTGGAGAACTATTTAGAAAAACAAAAAGAATAATAGTAGATGATAATTTGAAAAAGCAGTATTGTCAAGCAAAAAAGATCAAAAATGAAGAACAAACCAATTAATTTATTTGTGTTAATAATCTCAGCAGTAGTTTTGTTGATTATTGTACTTTCAATTTTTTTTGATTTTGATAAGTATATGCCAGGATTCAGTAAAATCATTCCTTCTCTGTGGATACTTTTTATAATCATTGATATATACAAATCAAATAAATATCTAAAGAATAAGCCAAAAAATGAAATTCGAATTAGAAGTAATAATGATACTCATAATAATCTTTATCTATTTATAGGCGGTGCATTTATTTTATTTTTTTCGATACTATTTTTATTCCTTGATGGGTTAAAAAGCGATGTAGTTTTGTCGTCTATTACTGGAATAATCTTAATTATTAAAGGATTAGTATTTATTCCTGGTGCATTAATAAAAAGTGATTTTGGTATACTGTATCTTCAAAATGGAAAAATCAGTGATTCAATTAAAATAGAAACTATTGAAGATGTAATTTTAAATAATGAAAATATTGAGTTTATCCTTTTAAATGGCGAAAAATATATTTTCTCTTACCTTGAAATGAATCAAAATGATGTTGAAAATGTGAAATTTTTTTTTAAAGAATATGTTGAGAGAAATATTGCTTATAGTTTTTAAAACCCCTTAAAATAATTGATAGGAGACGAATTTTGTAAATATTTTTTAATAACATCAAGAAACCATCGTTTGTTTTTTATTAATATATTTGAATTTACATTTACTAATATGCCCCATCGAGTGTTTTTAAAATCATAAACAAATAAGCAGCAAAATTAAGAAACCTACCTTATACAACAGAATTTCATCAAAAAAAAGGACTGAATTTCAGAAAATTTACACTGACTAATAACAAGATAATTGTAGAGACAAGGACCTCTTCTAGCATCAATAGTTACGAAGCAAAAGCAGGTATGAATTGCTTTAGTTGCCAGAACAGAGGAGTTAATGATAATGGAGTGTTTGATGGATTACCTATTTCCTAGAATAAAACAAGTAAGTCATGTATTCGGTCGGCAAATATCTAATTAATTTATTATTGAAATTAGAAAAAATTTGAAATAAAAATGATAAAAAAAATAATTCCATTAATAATTCTAATAGGTTCAATGAATACTTTATTTGGACAATTTACAACAGGAACATATAGTTTATGGACAAATACTACAATAAGAATAGATACCACTCCTACAGATGTAACATTGACCTTAGTTGGATCAAGTGATAAATGGCTTGGAGTTGGATTTGGTATGCAAAACTATACAATGGATACAGTTACAGATATGTTTATATGGAGTGATACCCCAGAGAGAGATTATACGCCAGTTACAGTTGGTAATAGCGGACACAATATACCTGTGCCAGATACAGATCAAAGTTGGACTATAGTATCTGATAATGTTGCTTCTGGAATAAGAACAATAGTTGCAACGAGATCGCTTGTTTCAACTGGTGATTTTACATTTTCAAATAGTACTTCTGCAATACAAGTGATTTTTGCAGAAGGGATCACAACTACATTAGCTTATCATGGTGCAAATGAACATACAGGAGCTTCAATATCAAGATTTTTTTGGCTTGCACTCGAAGATTTTTCAGAAGATGCCCCTAGCTTTTATCCAAATCCTACAAATTGTAATTTTATTATAAAAACAAAAAAAAGTATTGATAAAATTACTATTTACAGTCAAACAGGCGCTGTAGTAAAAATAATAAATTTAGAAATCCCAAAAGAAGAAAATGAAGTTAATGTAAGTGATTTGTCTACCGGGATGTATGTTGTTGAACTTCAAAGTGGAAATCAAAAGAGTTATAAAAATTTAATGTTGAAATAATATTTTTATTTAAAAATATTTATTACTAATTTTTTTGAAAAGAAATTGATATTTAAAATGGATTCTTTTTTTTTTGATGTTTATTCGAAAAAAAAAGATTTAATATATTGTTTTATATTTTACCGCAGGGAGAAGTCACATAAAGAAGCTCCATCCCCACAATAAATATTCATTATAAATTTATAACTCAGTTACAATTTGGTCACTATTGGGTGCTCATTCTTTAATTAAATAAACATTATTATAAAAACAGGACATATTCTTATTGCTATGTCAATTGAATTTTAATTCGCGCGGTATAATGAGTTGACCGATTTCTTTTTATTCAAAATCTGTTAGGTGCGAGACGTGAATTACTTGTGTGATTATGCTTCTTCGATAACTTCCTTTTTTGTTTGGAGTTACTTTTATTATCTATATAGATAATAGCTTTGATTCAGAATTCGATTCTCTACCACAATATCTTGCCTCTTTCCTCTTTCTTCTTTTCTCTACTAATCAATTAATCTCAAAACCATTATCCTTATCCTTTTGATCATAAGTATAAGTCCTTGAATTCCATTCCACCCCTTCTTCAAGTGTTCCTAATTCATCTGAAGGATACAGCCATTTGTTTTTGGTAGGAGTATTGGCAACTTCATTACGATCCTCCGTTGGATTATTGATTTGTTTTTTTACGGCGTTAATTCTTTTTCCTTTTTTAGGAGTGCCCTTTGATGCGGTGTAAGAGATGAGTTCTAAGTATTCGGGATCTTCACTATTTTTACTGTCCTTTTGTAGATTTTTAGGCTCAACGGACTCATTAACGATATAATAAGTAGCTTCCGATTGTGTTTTCTTTGTAGCCCTTGCCAATAATTTATTTATAACTATAAAGCAAATCAATAAAAGGAGTAGTATTTCAAAAAAGATCATTGGCTTGTGTTTTTTCTTGTAATCTATAAATGCTTTTCCTGAAATTCAAAAAGATCCTTCTACCGTACGAAATGAAATTCAGTGGAGCTAATCTTTTCGAATGTAAAAATAATAGATATCTCAATATTGTTGTTTTTTATTGAAGCTAATTTAAAGTTCTAATGTAAATTTTAGTTATGGAAAAACTTGCGAAAGGATTCGTCAAGTGAGATATTCGAGAAGTAGATTGTGTTATTTGATCGAAAAGCTTTAAATTAAGCCTTAACCTTTAGTTTCTTAAAACAGCTCTTGGGTTAGTTCTTTATTAGGTTTATAATTAATTTAAGAATAATTTCTCTTTGCTCTGGTGAACTTTGGGCAACTGCTAACGCTAAAGCAACTAAAGTATTATTATCAATTTTTCTCTTTCTGTCTTTTGTGTCACTAAAATTATTTTGTTCAAGAAACCAGACAAATATAAATGAGCCAATTCTTTTATTACCATCACTAAACGCATGACCTTTTATTATTGAATACAATAATTGGGCAGCCTGTTCTTCCACTGTTGGATATGCTAGTTCTCCAAATACTGTTTGAGAGATACTACCTAGTATTTCTCTAAATGAGTCGTCTTTTTCGTTTCCAAACAATTCACCAGCTTCTCCTTTTTTTACTAATTCAGTTTTTAATTAGATTATGGCGGATTTTACATCTTCATAATTTATGACATAGATAATTTCACCACTTAAATCATCCAACGTTAGTTTTTCAGTGTCATATTTGTTTAGTAACTCAAATGATTTTGAGTATCTACTAATGATTGACAGAAAACCATCAGTGATTATTTTTTGCGTCTCAAATGCTACTTCGTGTAATTGATTTATTCGATTTTCTAGTTCTTCTATTCGTTCCGTTTTATTCTGAAGTAAACGATTATTTATAGCATAACCTTTTAATAAGTAGTCTTTTAATTTGTTCGTTGCCCATTTTCTAAATTCAGTAGCAAGAGGAGATTTTACTCTATATCCAACAGATATAATTACATCAAGATTATAGTGTTGGACTTCTCTAGAAATTTCTCTACCACCTTCTTTTCTAACTAGTGCAATTTTTGCACAAGTTGGACCTTCATTTAATTCACCTTCACTAAAAATATTTTTAATGTGCTTATTAATAACCGTTCTATCTCTATCAAATAGTTGAGCAATTTGAAGTTCAGTTGCCCATAGCGTTTCTGAATTTTCATCTATAATAACTTCATATTCAGTTTCCCCAATAGAAGGTTTGAAAACAACTATACGGTTATTTAAACTTGAACTATCAACAATATTTACTTCCGACATACAATTTTCTTTTTAAAATTATCCCTATCATTCCGCACCTTTAAGAAGTTAAGGATTTGTAAGTGCAATACATTTCATTAAACACCGAAATTCAAAAGTACAAAACAAACTATAAAGTAATTCTCAAAACTCAATTTCTTAAGACCGATATAAGGAGTAGGATTGTTTTCGCCATTTTTGGAGTCTCTTTGAAGCGATGTACGAGCGAAGATAATCATAATCATTTAATGCAATGTCTTTAGAATGATTTTCTTGGGGTGCTGAATTAACGGGAGTCAAATCGTTATTGTGCTTCAAATTGGTTTTTTTCTTAACCAACTTAGACTTGTTTATCACAAAGAATAAGACCAATAAAAAGAGAAGTATTTGAGTAGGAGCCATCAGTTTATTTTTTTCTTTTTCAAAAATAATTTATTGATTGTTATTTTCCTAACGAGTATTATCCAATTAGATATTATAAAGTAAGCTTACAAACGGAATAGTTATTTGTTTAATTTATAAACACTTTCTAAAAAAGTAATCTTTTCTTTTTCTGTCCAATCGTTTGTATAAACAAGCAGATTAAGAAAATTGTCC
>CANCJZ010000051.1 GCA_947378465.1 Flavobacteriaceae bacterium | reverse complement strand
CCTTGACCTATTACCACCCCTGTATCAGCGTATCGATTATCGTTGTACGACAAATAAATATTGCTACCATAATTAACGTTCGAATCCGCAAAATCAAGTCCACGAACGCCAACCGTTAATTTGGCATCGGCAAAATAACGACCGCGATGGTAGCGCGCAATCCCTATTAACTCCTTGAAATTACCGCCCCATTGATGTCCTAAACTTTGATTGTTGTTCCCATAATTGGTCAACACATCACTATGAGAATACACATAAGGACGCACGTGATTGTACTCCACTTGCAATAACAAATTGTTAATATTAAATGCATTATAGTACTTTGCTCCTAACTGATAACCGTATTTGTTACGCCAACTGTGATCGCCACTTTTCATATCTCCCAAAGAGAACTCGTCCAACAAAAATTGTCCGTAAAAATTGATACTATTATTCCATTTGTATTTCCCAGTCAAACCCATCAAAGCATTACCGCTTTTGGAGGAGGAGGCAAACTCGACGGCTCGGTAGAAAATAATAGGGTTGACAAAATTGAAATCGAAGCCACGATTGTTTTGATTGGCCCAAACAACCGACTCGAAGAAGCCTAAATTCATACGTTTGGACACATTCCAACTCAAAAAGTGGTTGGCTACATATTTAGTAGCATAAGTTCCATCCACCGTTACGGCATCGCGAACATCTTTCATCCACATATAGGTATTGGTATATTTTATTTTCCAAAACTTAGTGTTTATTTTCAAATACGGATAAGGACTTGAACCGTCACTTAGCAATAATGAACGGTAACCATCGCCTAAAAAGTTACGCCCATAGCCCAATTGAATATCTAAAAACTTACTTGGAGTATACGTCAAATTTGCTTCGGCCATAGGAAAGTCGTAAGCATTAGTTTTAAAAGCTTTAGCTATACCAACACCTGGAATAATGGCGGGATTACCACCAGAAGGGCGAATGGATTCGGCATAATTGTTAAAATAATCCGCAAAACGACCTTGACTTTCGTATATAGTGGTGGTAAAATTAACTTGCTCGCCTATTCCTCCACGGAATTGAATTCCGCGAGTATTGACAAAAGTTTTATTAGAGGTTTGTGACATACTATTCCCCATTTGTAAATCAACAATAGGATTTAGGGTAAACCAATAGCCATCGCCTTGCAATTGCACCATATTTTCATTCCATAATTTACGCCCAAACCATGAAGTTTTTTTCTTCATTAATTGCTGATTGGCTTTTTCAATATCATAATATTGTGAGACTTCAGCGTAAGTGTAGGGCTTAGAACTGGTATGATTGTTACTCCCTACTTGATTCAAAGCGTAATCAAACTGGGCATAGTAACTGTGGGAAAAAGGAATATTAATATGGCTTTTATATTGTGGGTTTTTGAACTTATGATAGGCAATGCTGTCAAATTCTTTAAGCTCTTGTGTTTTATTAAAATTTATTATTGGTGTTACTACACTATTCGCTTTTTGTTGGGCTAATCGCTGTGTTTCTTCTTCTGCTGAAGGCTGCAAAGGGATGGCAATACGAATGGAATATTTGGAATAGGTTGGTTTTCCGTTGTAAGTAGCCGCTTTGATCTGTGGCAACTGCGCAAATACTCTTTTACTTTCACTAATTAAACTTTCATCAGCGGCATCTACATACAAAACCTTGAAAGTCCCTTGTTCTTCCACTTCAAAAAGGACAATAACCGCTGTTTTTTGATTGGCAAAAGCTGCAGGAACTTGAAAATTATTGTAAACAAATGACTGCACTTCACTGTAAAAACAACGCTCCAAATCTTTGGAAGCAGAAGTTTCGCATTTTGGGAAAACAGGGAATTGTTCGCTGTATTTATTTTGAGCAAAATTGGCAATTGCAAACAGTAAGAAAAATAGTAGAGTGATTTTTTTAAACATAAGTCTAATTGGTTTAATAGCTATCGTTAGCTTGCATTCCATTCGCAATAGCTTTAGCAGAAGAAGTACCGATTCGTTTAACCCCTAATCGGACCATCTCCACCGCTTCGTCATAAGTCCGAACACCCCCAGCTGCTTTTACTGGCAACGGAGAAGCGTTTTCCAGCATCATTATGATGGTTGGAACAGTTGCGCCATTAGGCAATCCATTTTGAGTTTTATAAAAACCTGTAGAGGATTTTACAAAGACAGAAGGAAAACAAGTTTCCTTAAAGTTGGACATTACCACATTCTTTATTAAGGCAGAAATTTGAATAATTTGATCATCCGAAAGCGCGGCCACTTCAATAATCCATTTTACAATTTTATGATGCTCCAATCCTAATTTGGTTCCTTCAAAGATTTCTTTTTTAATCAAATCAATTTGACCTTCTTTAAAAGCTTGATAATTGCATACATAATCCAAATCATCAACTCCGTCAGTGATTGCTTGTTGGGCTTCTGCTAATTTATCTTCTAATGAATTTGTCCCTTCGGGAAATGAAATTACGGTACCAATAGTCAACTTGGATTTGGCATCGTTAATCATTTTTTTAGCTAAAACGACGTGATTAGGACGAATCATAATCAATTTGAATTGTTCGTGGATGGCTTCTTGAATAAAAGACATCACAACGTTCAAATCTTCCTCGACAGAAATCCCTGCTTGATCAGGAGTTTTTAAATAAGTAGAATCAAGATATTGCTTGATATTCATAATGGATGGATTAATATTAGGTAAAAATAAAAAAATCTCACCAAAGTGAGATTTTAATATGATTTTTATTTTTTTAAAAAGCCTCTTATAAATAAAAGCCCACCAATTGCCCCAGTGGAATTCGCTAAAACATCTAAAACATCAGGCGAACGATAGGTGGTTAATGTACCTTGAAGGACTTCCATCAATATTCCATAACCAATTGCGCATAGGAGTACTTTAATTTCGTTTCTTTTATCATATTTTCTCTTTTGCCAATAAGCCAACCAAAAGATTGTAAAGCAAAAATAGAATATAATATGAACGTATTTGTCTTTATTAGCAATTGGAATTGATTGCCCAAGGCCTCCTAAAGATACCAAACTTAGAACGGTAATTATTACAGTCCAAGTAAGGGCGATTGAAAAAAATACTTTTTTATTAAGCACCGATTAAACTAGCATAAGCAGCACTGTCCAATAATTCGTCCCATTGAGATAGATCAGACACTTTTACTTTAATCATCCATCCTTTACCATAAGGATCAGAATTCACCGCTTCAGGAGTAGTTTCTAATTCTTCGTTGAATTCGATGATTTCACCTGCCATAGGAAGGAATAAATCAGAAACAGTTTTTACCGCTTCTACAGTTCCAAAAACTTCGTCTTTGTCCAAAACTTGGTCTAAAGTTTCCACTTCAACATATACGATGTCCCCTAGTTCACTTTGAGCAAAATCAGTTATTCCAATTGTTGCTACATCACCATCAAGAACAACCCATTCGTGGTCTTTAGTGTATTTTAAATTAGTTGGTATGTTCATTTTATTTGTTTGTTATTAAAATTCAGTTCAAATGTATTATTTCTAGCTATAATTATAAAATGATTCCGCTAAAAGTTTAATTAATTTCCAAAGTTATACCTCAAAGTAAATCCAGAACGAATATTCGTCATTGGGAATGAAGTCGAAATAACCGCTTTAGAGAAGGAATGATCGTAATAGAATATCACCGTAAAATTCTTACTAAAGGAATAATCCGCAGTTAACTTTAACGACCAGATATTTTGTCCTCCACCGATTTGATTGTTATCATAATCCAAGTGACGTACAATGGTTTTGTTATTTCGGTAGGAGAAATCAGCTTTAAGGTTAATATCACTTTTAATAATACCTGTTGGACTATCGGCTAATTTGGTAGAAAAGATAACATCTTTAATACGATATCCAGTACCGATAATGTATTCCATTCCTTTTTGTTCGGTCAATAAATTATTATCAAAACTCAAGGATAAAGCACGATCTTTTTTCATTTCTAAAAGCAATTTGAAAGAGCTTTTGGTTTCAAAATCAATACGCGCCAATGGACTAAATTGTTCTACTAAGTTTACATTTCCAACAATAGTTTGATTGTAAAAGTTACCACCAGTATCGAAACCATTTGGAGTGGCGTAATAATTAAAATTAGAACGATAGGAGTTCACCGTATAAGAAGCCTTATAAGCGGATTGAAGAGAGAAACGTTTGAAATTTTCCTTAAAGAATTTATAACGCATTAATCCACTATACTTAATTGTCCAGTTCGGAATTGGAATGTCTCTAAACAAACCAGTAGACACTTTTGCAGCAGCTTCTCCTTGATGGGTGTTAGTAATCCCCAAACCTGTATAGGCCGAAATGAACGCAGGAAGTAATACTGCCTGATTGTTATTTCCATAACCAATAGGAAAACCTTGATTGGATTTGTAAAGGTTGTAATTAGGGTCGGTTGTAGCCGGAATAGGATTCGCAGCATCACCATAACGCGGAATATTTGATCCATAATGTTCAGCAGCCAAACGATCAGCAATAATAATCCGGTTTGCTCTAAAATCATTGAAGGCAGAAGAAGAAAACTCATCACTTTGACGGAAAGAGGTTTTCAACATAATGGTTGAAATAGCGAAATTACCAGTTTCGTATGGTGAACGGGAGTTATACACTCCGTCAGTCACATCGTACTGTTCAGATTTATTGTTAGCGTATGTACGATTAGCTACCCAGTCAATTTTAAGATCTGGGAACAAAGTCATATTAGCTGTAAAATCAAGCGTTTTATTGGTAACCTGAGTAAAGTTTTGGTTAAAGTTAGGATAGTTAGTTAACCAGCCATTTTTAGCTGCTTCAAAACGAACATCATCTTGCATACCAAAAACGAAACCTAGGGTTGGTTTATTGGTTCCGAAGAAACCAATACTTGGAAGATACCCTGGTAATACGGTACCTTGATTTTGAGTATAATTGATTTGAATATTTTTGATAGAAGTTGCAACACTAATCAAACCGTCAAGGAAAATATTTGAATCTTTAGCTGGTAAAGGTTTGTCGTTGACAATCTTTTGACCAGGTTTCGGAGGCCCTGCTGCTGGCGCAGGTTTATTTTCTTTTTTGGTTTTATTCAAACCAATATATTTGTAAAAATTCTCCATATTAAAGGCATTGTTCAAACGATGTGAACCTGCATTTTGGATAGTATTTCCTAAATTATAAGTGTTTCCATCATCCCCCACTACAGAAGAAAGCGCCAAAGATGAACGTTGCCAACTGTAATCACCAGTATAGGAATAAGTAGACTTGATAAAACTAAATACTGGAATTTTACTAAGTGGTAATTCATAGTTCACCGTTAACTGTTGTGTATGACGGTTTGGTGTACCAATATTCCAGAAATCAGTCCAAATGTTATAAGAATTATCAGGAACATTATTCGCATCCATATAATTACGAACTAAATTATTAGACGTTCCAGTGAAATTCATTTTCAATGACTTGGTCAAACTGTAATTGAAACCGTAGTTATAATTGAAATTAAAGTTACGCTTGTACAAAGGATCAATACCTATACCATCAACATCGACTAAACGATATTGCTGTTTGTTGTACTGACGCATAATGTTAGAACTAAAATTGATATTGGTAGGTAAATAATTAAAATTAAAATCACTTAACATTTTCCAATATTCACTTTTCTTCATGAATTTGACTTTTTTCAAAGGTTCTAATGGCTTTGGTTGGAAGGCAAAAGTATAATCTGCAGCTGTTTTAACCTGTTGATCTAAATAACTATCCGTTTCAAAATTATGTTTATCCACCTCATTATAGGAATAGGAAAGCGTTAAGTTTTCAGGATCGTAAAAATGTGGTTTTTGTTTTTCGGCACGTTCTTTTTTAACCCCAATAAAGTTGATACTTTTTCGTCTAGTATAATCAATCGCACGATCTTTAATGTTTTTCTTATCTGTTGGATTGGTAGTTACATTCAACAACTGTTGCAACTCGATATCTTGATTAAAAGGATCGTATTTAGGAGTTATAAAGTCTTCCCCTACAGAATAATTGAATGGTAAATTTACTCCCCATTTTTTTGGAAGTAATTTACCTAAACTCATATTGGTAACAATATTATATTGTTTCAAATCTTCTCTACTTCGTTCATTAGGCCCTTGATCTAAGGTTCCAAAGCCAATGGTGCTCATTTTACCAGAAGCAGAAACGGTGGCAAAATCGGCTAAGTTACCATCAAAACTACTGACGGCTGCCATTCCACCTTTGTTATTCATTTCGGACATACGCAACTCATCGAACCAAGCTTCCCCTTTAATATATCTAGGATTTAAAGGATGGGTTGCGGTGGCTAATGTTTTGGTGTTATTTTTAATCCCGACCATCAAGGTTCGCACTAATCCGAAATTAGGATTACCGCGAATACCCAAACGGAGTTTATTCACTTTACTCGCTAAGGAAGGATCTAGTACGTCTTCATTTTGAAAATAAATCTCTCCAGGAGCAAGCACCACATTCATGGCCATGATTTTTAATTGTGTCAGCAAGGAAAGTGACAAATCCATTTGATTGACTTCAGGCCAAACTTCTTCAGCAGTAAGCGCTCCCCAAGTTGTTTTTTTCAAAGGAATTTCAATCTGATAGAAGTTTTCGGTAAAGTCATTTCCAAAACGAAGGAAAGCCACCATTTCGTCATCATCTAACATATTTGGATCCGAAGGTAAAGCTTCAGCGTGTAAAAACATTTTCAGTTTTTTGAACTGACGCATATCCACACTTACATTTTTGAATACAGCACGAGAATCACCAGGCTCTAAACCATTAATCCCTTTAACACGTAATGCTAAAGATTGTTCGTTTTGAGGAATCAACGTATTGTTATTATACATTTGTTCACGAACTACTCCAGGAGGCATAATGTAATGCGTTGGTAAACGACTACCATTTTCCTGAACATTAAGGGCAATGTTATCAAAATCAGTTCCGTCATCCAGAACATTTAAATCCGTTGGATCAAGAGAGCTGTTATAAAGTCTCCATTCCCCACGCACTAAATCTAAGGAACCAAAACGAGTGGTGATTTTGTCCTTAAACCCAGTCATGAACATCCTCATAAAACGGATAGAACGGAAATCAGAGATGGAACCAATAGTGTATTCAGGAAGTGCAATAGGAATTTTATATTGAATCCAACGAGCAGTTGTCGTAGTACCATTAGGTAAATCCACTGTTGTTTCACGAATATCGGTAACATAACGATCATTCCCAATCTGTACGTTAGGATGGATATCAATACTGTATTCGTAATAAGCGTTGATAGTACTCATTGTATTATCACGATTGACATCCTCTACATCGGGAAGTGTCGTTGAACCACGATTGGTATCACTTACATTCACAGGAGAGTTACCTTCCAAACCATTATAGTTTTTATAACGATCAAAGACGTCTCCAGAAGCATTTAAATAATAATTATAATCATCCCCCGCAGGGTCAGCGAACTGAGCAAAGGCTGGGAAAGCAGCTGCTTCTTGAGCATTGTTTAAACCGTTAAGACCAACGTCCTGAGAAGCACGATTGTCCTGATTAGTGTCAAAAGCATAAATTAAAGATTGTGAAGCAGGAACATCACCCCAGATTCCCATTGGTGATACAAGGACTTGACCATTACCTACTCCATTTTCATAGAATTTTCTACCATCTTTAAGAATATCTTCCGAAATTTCCCCAAGATTGAAGAAAATTTTACCAGTATTTGTAGCATCCGCTTGACCATTTCCACTATATGGATCCAATACCCAAAACTGGATGAATTCCACATTGGATTGTTCAAAGTTAGTTGCATTTAAAGATCGAACAATAGCTCCATAGTTAGCCGTTGGATTGGGGATATTATTATTAGCATCAGTTGCAGGATTGAAGTTATAAGGCCCTCTTTCCTTAGGGAAATAGGTTAAATCCAGTGTGCTTACAACTTGTGATTGACCTGTAGGAACGGTAACCGCAGGATACAACTCACTCATATATACACGACGTGTACTATTTAAAGAAATATCATCATCGGTAACCCCTGCAGGACGTTGTGTATAGAAAATAGGATCAATTGTATACCAAGCTAATTTAGCTCTTTTGTAACCATAACTCAAATCATTGGCACTGGCACCAAAATCACCATAAGACGGTAAAGTACCCGTAGTAGGTTTGTCAGGAGTTGAAGAAATATTCCAAGACAAAGCAGAACGCATATCAATATTGGTTTGCGATCCTTCAAAGTCATCAATATAAATAGTTGGTTCTCCATTAAACAATCCTCCTTTAGGAGTACCTGGTTGCAAGAAAGCCGCTTCACCTCTAAAAGAGATATTAGAAGGAACATCGGTATCTATATTAGGAAGTTTGTTTACTAAACGAGTTAAAAAAGGAACCGCAGAAGTAAAATTAGTATTTACTCCATAGATTGTATTATTAACAGACTCTTGACCATAATCTGATTTTTGGGTAAAAGGTCGTTCTGTCATCTTTAACATAGTAGCCCCTACTAAGAAGTTCTTAGAGAATTTGTGTTCGATGTTCACTCCAAAGAAACGTCTGGTTTTTTGGCCAAAAACAGAGTTGTTTTCAACGGAAATATTGATAGGAGTATTGGAAGCTTGTAAGGCAGGATCTAAGATTTGAACACGACCTGCTTGATAGTTGACTGTATAGTCCACCCCTTCGACTAATATTCTACCTCCGGCACTAACTACTACAGAGCCTTTGGGAACGTTGAATGCTCCAATAGGAATTCCGTCGCCACCAGAAGATTTGTATTTTCCTTTTAATTGGAATTTATTTTTGTCTCCATCTTGTAAAGCAGCTGCTTGAGTTGTTCGATACAAGCTACGGAAAACGTATTTACGTTGGTTATCGTTGTAATCAGCAGTAGTAGCATCACCATCATAAAGACGGGTATTACTATCTCTTAATTTTTCAAATAAATGTTGTCCAAAAGGCTCGATAGAGGTAAAGATGATTCTACCGTTTTGTTGATCGATAGTTAAACCAGGAATAAAGTCGAAGAATCCATCACCACCTTGTTGTGGATCGTTGTTGTAATTCAAACGGTCCATACTAAATACTTTTAGTAATGGAGTTTGAGTTACTTCGTCAGGATTAGGAAGCGGTGTCACTAAAGTAATATAGTTCAGCGCTGACGGATTGGTGTATAAAATATTAAATTTGAAATCTTCTTTTTGTAATTGATAAGCTCCTGGAATTTGATAGATGTTTTTCATCATCAAGCGCCACATTGGTTTATTGACATTGGTCAATGTACTTTTAAGCATTTTCACTACTAAGGACTGTGTAATAGGCACTCCATTCGTTACCTCAGTCGAAGCAACTCCGTCCGTTCCAAACTCCCCTACTTGGTATACTTTATCTCCAATAGTATATTGGTAAGCAACCCCAAGAATTTCGTCATTGGCTAATTTTTGTTGTAAGGAAATGTATCCTAATTGAGGATGAAAGGTAAATTCGTTTGGAAGAAGTTTTCTTGCATTTTCTAACTTGCCATAATCGGTACCTTCATTAACTGTAATATTAAAACCAGCACTTGAAGTAACAATTTCACGAACATTTGTATTCAAATAACCTGTACCAGGAACTATTAAACCTGGATCGTATTTGTTATTGGAGTTATCAGGAGGAGAATCTTGAGGATTAAGGAAGAAACCACCGATGGCACTTGGATCTAAGGCTACTAAATCGGCATCAGAAGTGATCCCAGACAAACGAGCTTCCCCTAAATCTTGCAGTGCAATAATATTTCTTAAGTTGTTATTTGTTGCATTAATACGGTTTTGTTTGTTAGTTACCCAAACCTCTACTCTAGTAATTTGAACTCTACTGTCAATAAAAGGATAATCCTTCAAAGAGTTATCGTATTTACTTCGGAAATATTGAGAAAGGAAGAAGTGTCTATCCGCATCGTATTCTTGAGCGAAAAGGGCGAAATCCTGAATGGTTCCACCGCTTTGAGCGGTAACATTTTTGGTTTGTGATTTTTGTTCAGAGTACACCCCTGTAACAGTAGTTTTTCCAAATTGCAATTGGGCTTTCACCCCGAACAAACTTTGAGCACCACGGATCAAAGTACTGTTTAACGGCATACTTACGTTACCCACTTCCACCTTTTGAATGATATCATCCTCACCAGGTTTGTATTCTAATTTGAATAAATTTTGAAAATTGAAGGTAGATTTAGTGTCGTAATTAGCATTCACATTCACACGAGTCCCTACTTTACCCGTTAACCCCATACTAATCCTTTGAGTAAAATCGAAAGTAGTAGTAGAACGATTACGAGGAGAAAGTTGAGGATTATCTTGTTTGGTATGTCTGATTCCTAAATCGACTTCGACAGACCCAGTAGGCTTAACATCCACAGTATTTCCACCGAAAATGCTTTCGAATAATTTAGAGTTTACATAATAACGAGGTAAAAGGTTTTTCTTAGCATCTTTACTAGCTTCTTTTTTACCATCGATCGCATCGGTTTTGGACTGGAAGTACTTACGCATAGATTCTTTTAGCGCAAGTTTTTCATACTCTTTAGGAGTAAGAATGATAGGGTAGTTAACATTAAAACCATCAAAGGTTTTGGTTAACATATAACGATCCGTCTTGGGATCATAGGTATAGGCTTCAACGACACTGTTTGGATTGGCAATTTTGATAGAACCGGTATTATATCCTTTAATGGTGTCATTAGCAGTGTCATTATCGTCGGTTGCATTCTCTTTTACTTGTGACCAAGCAGTATTAGCGATCAAAAAGAGCGCTAAATAGGCAACGGATTTAATAACCTTAATGTAATTCTTACTTGTTCTCAAAAATTATAAGTTTTTCAATGCTTGTTTAATGATGAATTCCACGGTAGCTTCAGGGTTTTCCCCCACTACTTTATCCACAATTTTCTCAGAAGCTTTACGTACGAAACCTAAAACCTCCAAAGCAGATAACGCTTCATCTCTGTTTGTATTGTGCTGAGTAGAAGAAATTTCTTCCAAATCGTAAATCTTTAATACTTTATCTTTCAAATCAAGGATGGCTCTTTGGGCAGTTTTGGCACCAATTCCTTTAATGGATTGTACGGCTGCGACATTACCCACGGCAATCGCTTGAATAATTTGCTTTGGTTCCATAGAAGAAAGCATGGTTCTGGCAATGCCTGCACCGATACCCGAAACGGAAATTAACATTTTGAAAATTTCGCGTTCAGATTTTTCTACAAAACCATACAAAGTATGTGCATCTTCTTTGACAATGAGATAAGTGAATAACTTTACAAATTCATTATTAGGTAATAATGAAAAAGTATGTAGAGAAATATTAATATGATAGCCCACACCACCACAGTCGATTACGACTTCAGTAGGTGTTTTTTCCACTAATTTTCCTTGAATATGTGCTATCATTTTCCTATATTAAAGTTCCAAATATAATAAAAAAGTTAAATAAGCAATTTTTTACATCCCTTTACTTTGTAGGGATTAATTTACTTTAATTGCTTTAATTCTTTTTTGTTTTTCTTGAGCATCGACCACGGCAACGGCAGACATATTAACCATTTCTTCAACACTTGCACCCAATTGGAAAATGTGTGCTGGTTTGTCCATACCGAGCATTATTGGTCCGATAGAATCGACTTTGTACAACTCTTTTAATAATTTGTAGGTAATATTAGCGGATTCTAGATTAGGGAATATCAAAGTGTTGACTTTTTTTCCAGCTAATTTAGAGAAAGGGAATTTCGCTTTAAGCATTTCCGGATTAAGGGCGAAATCAGTTTGGATTTCACCATCCACAATAAGATCTGGGTAGTATTTATGGAGATAAGCCACTGCTTCTCGAACTTTGTTGGCGCTTTCAGTGGAAGAAGATCCAAAATTAGAGAAAGAGACCATTGCCATAACTGGTTCCATACCAAACATACGCACCGTTTTCTCGGTCATCAATGCAATTTTAGCCAAATCATCGGCGGTTGGATTGGGATTAATGGCGGTATCCGAAAGGAACATTGGACCTCTGTTGGTCATCATCATATTGGTTGTAGCAATAAGGGAAATGCCTGGAGCTTTACCAATTAATTGCATCAAAGGTTTGACTACGGAAGGATAACTTCTGGAGAATCCAGAAACCATTGCATCGGCATCGCCTTGATTGACCATCATAGCGGCGAAATAGTTGCGTTCGCGCATCCATTTTTGAGCATCTAAAAGGGAAATACCTCTGCGTTGGCGGCCTTTCCAATAGATGTCCGCGTATTCTAAACGACGTTTGTCCTCTTCTTTTGTTTTAGGGTCAAAAATAGGCACATCAGCATCGAAACCGAGTTCTTCTTTAAGCTCTAAAATTACTTCTTTATTTCCTAAAAGGATTGGGTGACCGATTCCTTCTTCGTAAACGATTTGAGCTGCTTTGAGCACATCAAAATGATCGGCTTCAGCAAATACAATACGTTTGGGATCTGTTTTGGCTCTGTTGGTTAACAGACGGACCATTTTATTATCAGAACCAAGACGGTCTAATAATTCTTCTTCATATTTAGTCCAATCGGTGATTGGATTTAAGGCTACGCCAGAATCCATTGCCGCTTTGGCCACAGCTGGAGCGACTACAGCAATTAATCGCGGGTCAAAAGGTTTAGGGATGATATAGTCTCTACCGAAATTTAAACGAGTTTCTCCATAAGCGATGTTTACTTGTTCTGGTACGTGTTCTTTGGCAAGACTTGCTAAGGCACGAACGGCAGCCATTTTCATTGCTTCATTGATTTTGGTAGCACGAACATCAAGGGCACCACGGAAAATATAAGGGAATCCCAATACGTTATTCACTTGGTTAGGATGATCCGAACGACCGGTAGCCATGATAATATCTTTTCGGGTAGCGATGGCTAGATCGTAATCGATTTCAGGAGTTGGATTGGCCATTGCAAAAACGATAGGATCGTTTGCCATTTTTAATAACATCTCTGGTTTAAGGATATTTCCAGCAGAAAGTCCTAAAAACACGTCGGCACCATCTAAAGCTTCGGCTAATTGAATGTCTTTTTTACCGAAAGAGTATCTTCTTTGTAAATCAGAAAGGTCGGTACGATCAGCGGATAGCACTCCATCCTTGTCGAACATAATGATATTTTCCAATTGGACTCCAATCAATACATACAGGTTGGCACAGGCTAAGGCGGCTGATCCAGCGCCTGAGATAACGACTTTTACGTCTTCAATTTCTTTGCCTGCTAATTCTAAAGCATTGATTAAAGCGGCAGAAGAGATGATTGCAGTACCGTGTTGGTCATCGTGCATTACGGGGATGTTCAATTCTTCGACCAATCGGCGTTCGATCTCGAAAGATTCGGGTGCTTTGATGTCTTCTAGATTGATTCCTCCGAAAGTAGGAGCGATATTTTTAACGGTTTGAATGAATTCTTCAATGTCTTTGGTTCCTACTTCGATGTCGAATACATCGATGTCGGCGAAGATTTTGAAGAGTAAAGCTTTCCCTTCCATCACGGGTTTAGACGCTTCGGGACCGATGTCACCAAGTCCTAAAACGGCAGTACCATTGGAGATTACAGCAACAAGATTGCCTTTGGAAGTGTATTTATAAACGTTGTTAACGTCCTTAGCGATTTCTAAACAAGGCTCAGCAACTCCTGGGGAATAGGCTAAAGATAAGTCTCTTTGAGTAGCATATTTTTTGGTGGGAACCACCTGAATTTTACCCGGAGTAGGTTTGGCATGGTATAACAATGCTTCTCTACGCTTACTTGATTTATTATTCATAACTTAAAGTATGTTTTGACTCGCAAAGGTAAAAGTATCAAGGTAAAACAACAAGTTTTAAGGGGATTCTTTTTGAATAGAGTATTAAGAAGGGAGTATTAAGATGGAAGTATTAAGTATTAAGATGTTGCGAAGAAAATATTGTATGGAATTGGTAATTGGGAACTGGTATTGGAAATTAATTTAGAAAAGGTGGAAATTGATTTAGAACGATTGGAAATTGATTTAGAAGTGTTAGAAATTAGTTTAGAACAATTGGAAATGAGTTTAGAAGGGTTGGAAATTGATTTAGAAGTGTTAGAAATTAGCTTAGAAGAGTTGGAAATTAGCTTAGAGAGCGTAGAAATTGATTTAGAACGGTTGGAAATTGATTTAGAAGGGTTGGAAATTGATTTAGAATGGTTGGAAATGAGTTTAGAAGGGTTGGAAATTGATTTAGAACGATTGGAAATTGATTTAGAAGGGTTGGAAATTAGCTTAGAACGATTGGAAATTGATTTAGAAGGGTTGGAAATGAGTTTAGAGAGCGTATAAATTGATTTAGAAGGTTTGGACATTGATTTAGAAGAGTTGGAAATGAGCTTAGAGAGCGTAGAAATTGATTTAGAAGGGTTGGAAATGTGTTTAGAAATAGGAGAAAGAAATTATGAATTATAAATTATGAATTATTGTTGGGGCGGAGTTTCTTTATGTGATATAGCTCCGCTGAACCTAAAGGTTTCTCCCTGCGGTCGAGATGAACTTTGGGGATATGTTGGGGTTACGATTAGGTAATTATGAATTATGAATTATGAATTATTGTTGGGGCGGAGTTTCTTTATGTGATTTAGCTCCGCTGAACCTAAAGGTTTCTCCCTGCGGTCGAGATGAACTTTGGGGATATGTTGGGGTTACGATGTGGTAATTATGAATTATGAATTATTGTTGGGGCGGAGTTTCTTTATGTGATTTATCTCCGCTGAACATAAAGGTTTCTCCCTGCGGTCGAGAGACAAGTTTGGGGTTACGATTTGGTAATTATGAGTTATGAATTATGAATTATGAGTTATGAATTATTGTTGGGGCGGAGTTTCTTTATGTGATTTAGCTCCGCTGAACCTAAAGGTTTCTCCCTGCGGTCGAGATGAACTTTGGGGTTAGGATTTGGTAATTATGAATTATGGATTATTGTGATGGCTTATTATTTATAAACTGATGCGTGGATGGGTTAAAACCCATCCCTATTGAACCAGTATTGGGGTTACTTTGAGGAGCTACTTTGAGGAGCTACTTTGAGGAGCTACTTTGAGGAGCTGCTTTGGTTTATCGATATGCTATCCCTAGGAAAGTTTAATGGTGATGTGCTACCGATATTTCATCCCTAGTGGATTTTTTGAAAGTGTATGCGCAAAATCCTAATGGCTACTACCTAAAATAGTTCTTAATTGAGGGATTGTTCTGTTGTGTCTATTTCATCTTATGAAATGGGATTCCGCGTGAGGGATTGCAGCGGAAATCCTTTTGTTTTTTTTCTTAAAAAAACAAAAGATTGCAGCGGAAAGCCCGACCCGCAGGGG
>CANCJZ010000050.1 GCA_947378465.1 Flavobacteriaceae bacterium | reverse complement strand
GTGAACGTTGTGATGTAGCAACTTTAGATTGGTATCGTGAACATATTCCTGTTCCTGCAATTGACCATTGGTGGCAAACTGAATCAGGTTGGCCAATGATTGCCAATATGATGGGAGTAGAGTATTTGCCTATCAAACCAGGCTCTGCTGGTAAAGCAGTAGCGGGTTATGACATCCGTATCTTAGGAGAAGATGGTCACGAATTAGCACCTAATGAAGAAGGTTATGTAGTGATTAAATTACCATTACCTCCTGGAACTATGCTCGATTTATGGAATGACAATGAACGATTTAAAGCGGGATATTTGAATAAATTTCCAGGATATTACTTCTCTGGCGACGGTGGTTTTAAAGATGCTGAGGATTATATATATATTACGGGTCGTGTAGATGATGTAATTAATGTTGCAGGACATCGATTATCTACTGCAGAAATGGAAGAAATTGTTTCTTCTCATCATTCAGTTGCCGAATGTGCCGTGATAGGAATCCATTGCGAACTAAAAGGACAAATTCCATTAGCCCTTGTAGTAAACAAGTCGGGTGAGGATATTGAGCACTTCCAATTGCAACACGAAGTGGTACATTTGGTAAGAGAACAAATTGGCGCAGTAGCTTCTTTAAGAGACGTTGTTATTGTAAATCGTTTGCCAAAAACCCGCTCAGGAAAGATCTTGCGAAAATTGCTTAGAAGTATAGCTGACGGTGAGAATTTCCAAGTACCTTCTACCATCGATGATGAAGCTATTATTGACGAAGTAAGAGAAGAATTCGAAAAAAATAAAATAGGAGTATTCAAATAGCTATCAGTTTGTTTAGTGCTTTTAAGTAGATAAGAACAACAGCAATTAAATAGAGTCAATACTTAACTTTTTAATTGTTGTTGTTTCTGTTTATCAAAAACACTTCAACGCTATTTGTGTATATTTATTTAGCAAGAAATTTCTTTTTAGCTTTATAAGAATACCTATATTTACATAATTCAAACAGATTAAAATAGATTAACAATGAGTTACTATAAAATTGAAAATTTAGAGAATTACTTTAAAATGTATAAAAAATCGGTACGTGAACCAAGAAAGTTTTGGGATCGTATCGCGGATGAAAATTTTACTTGGTATCAGAAATGGGATAAGGTATTAGAATTTGATATGCAAGAAGCAGACTTCAAATGGTACCTTAATGCAAAAGTAAATATCACCAAAAACTGTATCGATAGACATTTGGCTAAAAGAGGCGAAAAGACGGCTATTATATTTGAACCTAATGATCCAAGCGAAGAAGCGCAACACATTTCGTATAATGAATTGTATGCTAGAGTTTCTAGAATGGCTAATGTTTTAAGAGAACAAGGCGTTAAAAAAGGAGATAGAGTTTGTATTTATCTTCCAATGATCCCTGAATTAGCTGTTTCTATTCTAGCTTGTGCTCGTATTGGTGCTATTCACTCTGTAGTATTTGCAGGTTTTTCTTCTTCAGCAGTTTCTACTCGTATCAATGATTCAGAATGTAAAGTTGTCATTACTTCAGACGGTAGTTACCGTGGAAATAAAGCTATTGATTTAAAAGGAATTGTAGACGAAGCTTTGGAAAAATCACCTTGTGTGGAAAAAGTATTTGTAGTTAAACGTACTAATACAGATGTTAATATGAAAGAAGGACGTGACCAATGGTTACAACCTTTGATGGATGCTGCTATTCCTAACTGCGTTGCAGAAATTATGGATGCTGAGGATCCTTTGTTTATATTATATACTTCCGGTTCTACTGGAAAACCAAAAGGAATGGTGCATACTACTGCAGGTTATATGGTGTATACCGCTTATACTTTTAAAAACATTTTCAATTATGAAGAAAATGATGTGTATTGGTGTACTGCCGACATTGGTTGGATTACAGGACACTCATACATTTTATATGGACCATTATTAAATGGTGCTACTACAGTTATCTTTGAAGGTGTACCTTCTTATCCAGACTTTAGTCGTTTTTGGGAAGTAATTGAAAAACATCAAGTAAATCAATTCTATACCGCTCCAACTGCTATTCGTGCTTTGGCTAAAGAGAGTTTGGATTATGTACAACGTTTTCCATTAAGTTCATTAAAAGTTATCGGATCCGTAGGAGAACCTATCAATGAGGAAGCTTGGCACTGGTACAACGACCACGTTGGTGGCAAACGTTGTCCATTAGTAGATACTTGGTGGCAAACAGAAACCGGAGGAATTATGATTTCACCAGTTCCTTTTGTAACGCCAACAAAACCAACTTATGCTTCTTTACCATTACCAGGTATTCAACCGGTGTTGATGGATGAATTGCGAAATGAAATTGAAGGCAATCAGGTAACAGGTAGTTTGTGTATCAAATTTCCTTGGCCTTCTATGGCAAGAACCATTTGGGGCGATCACCAACGTTTTAAAGAAACCTATTTCTCTGCTTTTCCTGGTAAATATTTTACTGGTGACGGAGCTTTACGTGATGAAGTTGGTTATTATAGAATTACGGGTAGAGTAGATGATGTAATTATCGTATCTGGTCATAACTTAGGTACTGCACCAATCGAAGATGCTATTAACGAACACCCAGCAGTAGCGGAAAGTGCTATCGTTGGATTCCCACACGACATTAAAGGTAATGCACTTTATGGTTATGTAATATTAAAAGAAGTAGGGGAGACTCGTAACCAAGAAAACTTGGCGAAAGAGATCAACCAATTGATTTCTGATCAAATAGGACCTATTGCCAAATTGGATAAAATCCAATTTGTATCTGGTTTACCTAAAACACGTTCTGGAAAAATTATGCGTAGAATTTTAAGAAAGATTGCTGAAGGCGATTTCTCAAACTTCGGAGATACAAGTACTTTACTTAATCCTGAAGTGGTCGAGGAAATTATGAACGGCAAACTCTAGTTTTTTAGTTTATTTAGTTTTGTTTAAAAACTGTCTTGGGAGCAAGACAGTTTTTTTTTGTTTAATAATAGCTACTGGATTCATTGTTAGCTTCAATCATTTTTCTACCAATATGTCTACCGCAATATTCCACAAAATCTTTCTTCTTTCTTCTTTCATCTTTCGTCTATTCTCTATTCTCTACCTAAAATCTAATTCCTCAAAAACCTATAAACAACCGTCTTACCATTTTTCTTTATACTAATCATATCAACGGTATTGCCATCCTTGTCCTTTCCAGAAGATATTTTATCAATAGTTTCTCTAAGTAAAAATTTCACAAACGATTGTCCATCCTCAGGAGCTAAAGCAAAGATGGAATTTTCTTGTG
Organism: Flavobacteriaceae bacterium; assembly: GCA_947378465.1. Lineage (GTDB taxonomy): Bacteria > Bacteroidota > Bacteroidia > Flavobacteriales > Flavobacteriaceae > Flavobacterium. The sequence continues at coordinate 12,114 of CANCJZ010000050.1, read as the reverse complement.
GTTTTCCTCCGCAACTGTACAACATCGCTTTGTATATTTTAAACATACGGTATTGGATTTCTTTAGCTTCTTTTAACTTGCCTAAATTCGTTAGTGAGTAATTCATTTCGATCATTACTTTGATATGAAAAGGATTCTTTTGAAGGATTTTCTCGGCTTGTTCTTTAGCCAATTGAAACTTTCCCGCTTCGTTGAGTTTGAATATAGGGTTGGCCGCTAAAACATCTTTCTTTGAGGAATAGGAGGGTTGCGCAGTATACCCGATAAGAAGATGAAGCATTTCATTATCGGTTTGTAAAGTATCATTGGAAATGTATTTTTTGAGTTGCTTTGAATATTGAAAGACACTATTAAGGTCTTTTGATTCTTTTTGCATAGCTGCAAACTGCTTTTTATAATTAAAAGCTTCTTGAGAGTAACCATTATTCACAAGTAATATGAAAGCTAAGAGCAGAAATTTCTTCATTTTTTTGGAATAAAAAAGCATTATTTAGAGAAAGTAAACGTTTTTGTTTTTTTAGGTTTTTGATTGATGATCAGATAACGTAATCCAGTTGAAAAGCCTAAAGATTGCGTTCTATAAGAACCATTTCCTGAATTTAATGTAGTAATTCCCGCATCGCCACTAAATTCAGCAAAAAATACAAGGGTATTATTCATTAACAATTTGTTTATTCCAATACTGTATAAAAATGTCATTTCTCCACTGGCCATAGTAAATTTATTATCTAACTTAGGAAAGGCATTGAATTCATCAGCATAACCGTGATAGGGATTTTTAGTATTAAATGAATTATATCCAAAGCCGATATCACCATAAATCCCTATTTCCTCATCGCCATTGGCTAATATCCGCCAAGTTACATTATAGGAATTCACATTGAATTTATATCGGTTATCCGAATTCACTTCACTAATACTTCCTCTTTGACTGTTCGAATATTTAAAATGTATCCCATAAGAAACATCACTGTTTTTGGATTTAAAATAATACAATGCTGAAACTCCCGAAGTTGGGGTCCATAGGGCTCTGCCAATAACTGCTCTACCTTGAGTGATGTTCGAATTAACGATATTCGTTCCACTAGCACCTAAATCTGGACCAAATTCAAAATGTTGCCCAAAGGTATGATTCAATTGCAAGAGGAGTACAATGATAAATAGTTTTTTCATTAAAATATATTTATGTGCTTATAATACGTTACAATTTGGGGTGGTGCATACTTCATTTTCTAACTCAATTTCAAGAGTGACATGGTGAATATTGACGTGCTCCAATTCGTGTTTAATATTTTTTTTGAGAATTATTATCTCTTGATTTGAAAGAGTATTTGCAACTACTATATGAGCTGTCATCGCATTTTCAGTAGTGCTCATTGCCCATACGTGTATGTGGTGAAAACTGATTACTCCTTTAATTGGACCTACAATTTGTTCAAAACTTTCTAATCTGATAGTCTCAGGAACGCCATCTAAAGAAAGACGCAAACTGTCTTTTAACAAATCCCAAGTACTGTAAATAATGATTAAGCAAATCACCACACTTAACAACGGATCAATCCAATACAAATGGGTGTAATAAATAACAATACCACCAGCTACTAAACCTAATGAGAATAATGCATCCGCCATTAAATGCAAAAATGCACTTTTGATGTTAAGGTCTTTTTCCTTGTCTTTGAAAAACATAAACGCTGAAATACCATTGATAGCTGTCCCTATCAAGGCCACCATTGCTATAGTGATTCCGGGTAATGCTTTGGGATTTTGAAATCGATGTATCGATTCGTAAATAATAGCTCCAATAGAAATTAATAATATCATTGCATTAAACAGTGAAATTAATATAGAAGCCTTTTTATAACCATACGTGTATTTTTTAGTAACCTGAATGCGGGTCAACTTAAAGGCTAATAAGGACAAAGCGAGAGCGGCTACATCCAGAAAATTATGCCCCGCATCAGAGAGCAAGGAAAGTGAATTGATTTGTAATCCAATACCCACTTGAACCACTACATAGACCAAATTCAAAATAATACCCACTACAAAAGCATTGGTTACTTTTTTTAGAATGGGAGCTTGATGATGATGATGATGATCCATTTTTTTTCTATTGAGGAATAGTTACAAATATAAATAAAAAAACTACAATCCTTAGGTTGTAGTTTATCTAGAAAGGTTTAGTTTTTTATTGTTTTTCACAACGTTCTTTTAATTTTCTATTCATTGCTTCAAAACTTTTTTTGGTTGACGTATCCAGTTGTTTGCTCAATAAAGGAACCAATATGCCATTGAATTTTTCACTGTGAATTAAGGTAGTGGTTCCATTGGAATGATCAATTAATTCAAACTTGTGTTCGCCATCAAACAGTCCCGAAATGTATAACTTTCCTTTCCATCGGAATTCTTTTTCCTTCAAGTATTCTAATACTATTGGTTTAAATAACATCGGTTTAGAGTCAAGGGGTTGAATCAGTACTTTTATAGTATTTCCCTTGGTAACATTTCCTGATATTTCTTTAATAAAAGGATTCCATTGAGGGTATTCTTTAAAGTCAGTAAGTGCCTTCCAAACTTCAGAAGGAGTTGCATTAATTGTGATTTCGGTTATGATTTCTTTTGCCATTTTAATTTTATTTAAATTTATATTGGGCAAAGTTCAGTCACAAATAATACTTTTCTCTTGATCTATATCAAGAAATCATTTCAACTGTTTATTCCTAATTCTACTGAATGTTTCGGGAGTCATTCCCAATAAGGAGGCCAAATATTGTAAAGGCACTTGATGGAATAATTCCTTATTATTTTCATAAAAAAAATGATAGCGTTCTTCGGCCGACATTGATAGATGGCTGAAGATACGATCTTCTAACATAGTGAAGCATTTGGCGATAAACAGTTTTTCCAATTGATGCCAATGAGGAACCAAGTCGCCAATTCGTTTATAGTTTTCTTTGCTGATAGAAAACAATAAGGTATCACTGAGTGCTTGAATGTTCCATCGTGCTGGATTATCCAATACAAAACTTGATAAATCGGTAATAAAATAGCCTTTAGTCGATATCCATTGTGTTACTTCTTTATCTTTAGTATGGACAAATATGCGTAACATACCTGATTTGATAAAGCTCAAGCGGTCAGCTTGTTTTCCTGTTTTTAAAAACCAATCTCCTTTTGAAAGTGTTGCTTCTTCAAATAGCTCACTGATTAGTTCCAGTTCTTTTGCTTCAATAACTCCAAAATAGGTTGTTATATACAATTCTAGTTCTGTCATCCTTAGTGATTTCTTCGTTCTTTAATGGTTGTAAATAATAGTAACCCCACCAGCATTGAAAATAAGATAAGAGAGGAACCTATCGTTCCATATCCCAATCCTCCTTTTTCTGTGGTTTTGGTCAACAAATCTCCAAACGTAGCGCCAAATGGTCGAGTTAACACAAAGGCCAACCAGAACAAAACGATAGAAGATATTTTAGTCCAATAATGTGCTGCTACAATCAGTGCCAGCAAACTACCAATCAATAATGCTCCACCGCCAAATCCCAATCCGGAATCATCCGCAAGGAAATCCCCTAAAGCTGTTCCTAAAGTGTTTGAAATTAATATGGCCGACCAATAAAAGAGCTCTCCCTGTTTTGTTGTAATCGTTGCTACTGATAATGATTTTTCTACTCGATGCCAAATGAATAAAATAATGCATAACAAACTTACTAAAATAGTACTTCCCATGGCATAACCTAATCCCAAGGTTCTATCCATAAAGTCGGACATCGTGGTTCCTGCTGTACTAGTGGCTAAAATAACCAACCAATAAACAATAGGATTGTATTTTTTTGTCCACATTTGCACACCTAAGCTGACAAAAAAGCAGGATAATAATAGTATTGAACTTAAGGCATAACCCACATTTAAAGTCATGGATAATAAATCTCCCGCCGTTTCCCCTAAGGTAGTAGCACAAATTTTCATGATCCAAAAAAGAAGGGTGATTTCGGGTAACTTTTTCATTGAAATTCATTTTTTAGAATTCCAAAGCTAAGCATAATTTTAATTCTAAATCCCAATAATGAAATCCCAATAATAAAATCCCAATAATGAAATCCCAATAATAAAATTCCAAATCCCAATCCTAGTTTCCGCAAAGAACCTAAAACCTACAACCTAAAACAACCTAAAACCTAAAACAACCTACAACCTAAAACAACCTACAACCTAAAAACATCCTAAGTCTGCAATTTATTCACTTCCGATGATTTTTTCACAATATCTTTAATGATCCCATCCAATTCAGTGGCCGAATCAAATACATATGGAAGCAATTCCATCTTTTCATCATAGCCACAGGAATGGTCGCTCATCAAATTCACCATACCCATAATACGGGCGAGGGGGGCACGCACCACATGTGATTGCATCCAAGCAATTTCTTTAAGTGTTTCGTTTTGCAATTCAATGGATTTGATATGTTGGAGTCGGTCGGTAACGTCATTAATCAAAATTACCTCCGCATTTTTGTCTTTGAATTTAATCAGCCTGCTTTTAACATCCACATCAATGATAGTTCCATCTTTCTTTTGATGTTTGAACACTCTATTAGGAGCTGATTCCCATATTGGGTGGATCAATTCTCTTGAATTTTTGAATTCCAAAATATCATTTTCATACATGATTTTATTAATATTCATCGATAAGAATTCTTCTCTTGAATATCCATAATGATTGATCGCGGACTCATTGACATCCAATATCAATAAATAATCGGTATCATAAACAAACATCGGTTGAGGACTTAAGTGGAACAAATCCGAATAGCGTTGTTCAGATTCTACTATTTCCGCTTCAATCTTCATTTTTTCAGTAATATCGGTAATTAATACCAAGGAAGACTCTCGATCGTTGTAATTCATTAAATGAACATTGACTTCTACATTAATAAGTTCGCCGTCCTTTTTTTGATGTTTGGTCGTGTATTTTATAACCTTTCCAATATCTTCTTTGTTATTGAGAATTTGAAGCATCATTGGGCGTTCTTCTTCAGGACGAATCTTCATTATATCCATTTGCAAAAACTCTTCTTTCGTGTATCCGTATAAAGCTAAGGCTTCATCATTACAATCCACTATCATTAATGTTTCAAAATCCCAAATATACATTGGTGTAGGATTGTTTTCAAATAGATATTTATAATCTCGCTCTGAAGCGATTAAGGTATTTTCAAATTCTTTAATTTCTGTAGCATCTTTTGCAGTACAATATATTATTCGATCCGTTTCGTCCCATTTGGTGGACCAAACCAAAGGAATAATTTCACCATTTTTTCTAACATAACGATTTTCAAAGTTGGTCATTTCAACTCCGTTCATGATATCTTCTGCCGCTACCATAGTGTAGGATTTATCTTCCTCATATACCAAATTGATAAATGGAGTTCCAATAATTTCATCCGGTTTATAGCCCCAAATTTTTTCCGAAGCACTGCTCACATTGACAAATTTTCCAAACTCATCAATTGTACAAATAACATCCAAAGAGGAATGCATGATTTTGGTTAATTCATTACTGATTTTGTCGCGTTCTAGTTCTGATTTTTTTGCTTCTGAAATATCGCGTACCGAACCAATGATTTGAGTACAATTCCCTTTATGGTCAAATATCGGTGTAAAAGTACCTATAGTACTCTTTAAGCCTGCGGGATATTGAGTTTCTCTTTCCCATTTAACATCTGATTTCGTAGCAATGGCTTCATTGAATTTGGCAATCACTAAATCAATAATAGGCTCAGGTAATACTTCTTCTAAATAATGGTCTTTTACATAGTCCTCTTTAAATCCAGTGAGTTTGTAAAATGAGTTATTGACTGATACATATTTGAATTTGTTATTACCTTCATTGTTCACTAAGAATATAATATCATTAACACTGTTGTAAATCAAAGATAATTGTTGTTCTCTGTCTACTAAAAGTAGTTCTGTTTTTTTTCTTTTGGTAATGTCAATACCAGTAATTGAAATCCCTTCAATTTCATTAAAGCTATTTTTTATTGGTTTGTATTTGATTAGAAAATATTGTGACTGCTCTTCGGTTTTTAAAAACACTTCACTTTCCTGATCGTGACCTTTTAGTACATTATTATAAATTTCAATTTGGCCCTCTTTTCTTTCGGGTGTCAGATAATCGAGAATAGTATTCCCGGTTTCAATATTTATATTGTTGTAAAGAGCGTAAACTTCTTGGAATTGCTTATTTAGAGATATAATTTTAAAATTTTTATCCAACATTATAAATAATTCATCCGTATTATTTATAAACATAAAATTCTCATGCTCTAATTTCTTCCGTTCTGAGATATCGGTAATTATAGAAGTAGCTCTTTGTACCCCATTTTTATAAGTAAATATGGAAGAGGTCACTTCAATTGGGAAGCGCTCTCCATTTTTTTTAATTCCAATTAATTCGGCCTTTCCAAAGCCTTTGGCTTGTCTTTCGCTGATTTTTATTTTGGCGGTGGCACTTTCATCCAGCATTAAATGACGAGGTAAGTTTCTAAACTCCTCCCTTGTAAACCCAAATAATTCACAAGCGGCATTATTCACATCTAATATAGTTCCTGCTGGATCTGAAAAGAAAAATGGACTAGCCGAATTTTCAATCATCGCTTTATACTTTTCTTCACTAGTACTTAATTCTATTTTCTTTTTGTGCAATTCAAATAGTTGTACCACTTGATCCGCTAACAACTGTAGTGATTGCCGTTGCGAGGTATCTAAGGTTCTGGTTTTGGTATCATAAATGGCCAATACTCCAAATAATTTACCCGATGGATCCATTAATTGAATACCGGCATAAAATATGATATTAGGGTCGCCTTTGACGTAATATTGTTCTTTAAATCGATCATCCTCTCGAGCGTCTTCTATAATAAAAAAAAGTTCCGAATGCTTTATCGTATGAATACTAAATGAATTCTCTAAGGGTGCTGGGGTTGCAGTATAACCATATTTGGATTTGTAAAATTGATGTGTATCCGTAATCAAACTGATTGCAGAATAAGGAACTTGAAATAGCGCAGAAGCTAATGCTGTAATACCATCAAACTCTTTTTCTGGAAGCAAACTAACTAATTTATAGATATCCAAATTTGAACCATCTTCGGTAGGGGGGATTTTTGATTGATGTTTTTCCATGGCTGTAACTTTAATAGTTAACTTCGTTTGTTGGCGGTAAATTTGAAGGGTTTCAAATTTAATATTTTATAGATAACAAAACAATAAATCCTCAACCGTTCTATATCAATATTTAAGTAAAATAGTTGTGAAATACAACTTCACTTTGTTTAAAATCAAAATATTAAACGTCTGTTAAAAATAGAAAATATTATATTATATTCATAATTTTAGTGTTAAAATTATGAAATTTATTAAAAATAATAGTCCGTTACCTACAGAATAATGTCAGTTGTTTTGCTGAATTAATAAATTATAAGGACAGTTTGAATAAGATTTCCTTACAATGCAAACGCAGTTCTTCAAAAAATAAAGTGAATTCCGTTTCAAATTCTTCGTAGTATTCTTTTACTTCAACAATGGCTTCTTGCATGTGGACGCGATTCTTTGTTTTGTAATCCATTTGAAATAAAATCATCTCTAATCCTTCCAAACTAGAATAACTTACCAACCAATTGCGTGCTATCATATAGGGTAGCATTTTTTGGATTTTTTCGGTAAGTAAATCATGACGGTTTTGGAGTAGTTGATAAAAATCAGCGGCATAAACCTCTAGTGGAATATCGGAGTATTGATTCCAATTTTTAGCCAAATAATGATCGTATACAATATCCATAATCACTCCAGAATAATGGCCGTATTTATCGTGGAGTCGATGTTTGCTTTTTCTGTAAATGGGATGTGCATCCGTGAAAGTGTCGATGGCGCGATGTAAAATAATGCCTTTTTGGATCTCCCCATCATAATCTAAGTAGCGGTTGCCACGAATACTATCAGCCATAAAATTACCAATAGTAATCAAATCATTAGAGTCTGAAAGATAGATATGTGCAAGAAAATTCAATAGGTAATTTATTTTAGGATGATTTTCAAATATACAAACTTTCAAAAATGAACGGGACTATTTTTAGGATTAATGAAAAACTTTAACACTTTATAGCGCATCATTGGACGAACTTTTTATATTTGTAAAACCAAATTATAAAACATAAATATTATGACCCTCATAAAATCTATTTCAGGGATTCGCGGTACTATCGGAGGTAAAGTAGGTGATAATCTTACTCCTGTAGATGCTGTCAAATTCGCCTCAGCCTATGGAACTTTTTTAAAACAAAACAACTCTAAACAGCAATTAACCGTAGTTATTGGTCGCGATGCCCGTATATCAGGGCCTATGATTCACAATTTAGTGGTGAACACCTTAGTAGGATTGGGAATCAATGTGATTGACCTGGGCTTGTCGACCACTCCTACAGTGGAAATCGCCGTGCCTTTGGAAAAAGCCGATGGTGGGATTATCTTGACTGCTTCCCACAATCCGAAACAATGGAATGCCTTGAAGTTATTGAATGAAAAAGGAGAATTCTTGAGCGGTAAAGAAGGGGAGTTGATTCTGGAAATTGCCGAAGCGGAAGCTTTTGATTTCTCTGATGTGGATTCCTTGGGAACCATTACCGTGAACGATGCCTATATGGACATTCATATTGATGAAGTATTGAACTTGCCTTTGGTGGATGCTGCAGCTGTGGCAAAACGAAAATTCAAAGTAGTAGTGGACGGTGTGAATTCTTCCGGTGGAATTATTATCCCTAAATTGTTAGAACAAATGGGAGTGGAGTGTGTCAAATTATACTGTGAACCGAATGGTCATTTCCCTCATAATCCAGAACCTTTAAAAGAACATTTGGGTGATATCTGCAAATTAGTCCTTGAAGAAAAAGCCGATTTTGGAATTGTTGTCGATCCTGATGTGGATCGCTTGGCATTCATTTCCAATGATGGTGAAATGTTTGGAGAAGAATATACTTTGGTGGCTTGTGCCGACTATGTATTGAGTAAAACTCCTGGAAATACCGTTTCCAATATGTCGTCCTCACGCGCTTTACGCGATATCACTAACAAACACAAGGGGAATTATCAAGCCAGTGCCGTAGGGGAAGTCAACGTGGTGGCGCTGATGAAATCCACTAATGCAATTATTGGTGGCGAAGGTAATGGAGGAATTATTTATCCGGAATCGCACTATGGTCGCGACAGCTTAGTAGGAGTGGCGTTGTTCCTAACGCATTTAGCGAGCTTGGACATGACAGTAGCCGAATTACGAGCAAGTTATCCTCAGTATTTTATGAGTAAAAACAAAATCGAATTGACTCCTCAAATTGATGTTGATGCCATCCTTGAAGCAATGACCGAAAAATACAAAAATGAAGACATCACCACGATTGATGGAGTAAAAATTGATTTTGCTACCGAGTGGGTGCATTTGCGTAAATCCAATACAGAACCTATAATCCGTATCTATACCGAAGCCCCAACCCAAGAAGATGCGGATGCTTTAGCAATTAGAATTATTGATGAAATTAAAAGTATTGCGGGAATCTAATTTTAGTATATTTCAATCAAATAAAAAAAGAGCGTTTTCATTATGGAAACGCTCTTTTTTTGATGTATTAAAATATATAATAATGACTACTCCTGAAAATATAATAATCCCTTAAAATTTCTTATTACTCCCGCCGTCATTCTTATAATTCCCACCGTCATTCTTATAATTCCCGCTGTCATTCTTATAATTCCCGCCGTCATTCTTATAATTCCCACCGTCATTGTTATAACTCCCGCCGTCATTCTTATAATTCCCACCGTCATTCTTATAATTCCCGCCGTTATTCTTATAACTCCCGCCGTTATTCTTATAATTCCCGCCGTCATTGTTATAATTCCCACCGTCATTCTTATAATTCCCGCCGTCATTCTAATAATTGTCGCCGTAATCATTTGAGAATTTTGGGGAAACGTTAGAGTTAAATAGGATATACAAAGTTTAAACAGATTTTCTAAAATGAAGCTTACTAATTTGTTTATATTCAGGACTGCTAGCCCCAAATAGTGATTTTACATATGCTTTTACAAGAAAAGCTCTTGTAGTTAATCCATCACCGCTATTGTAAAGTACATGATTACGTGCAATTATAGCATTGCTATAAGGCACATAAGCACTTTTTACGTTAGTATTCGAACTTACCATTTGAGTTTTATAAGCAATTAAAGCCGTTACAGTCAAATCATTTTCATTAGGATCGTATTTTGGTTCGATACTAACAAGTTCAATGAATCTTTCAAAATGTTCAATTTGAAAATCATAGCTTTGTTGTGAAACTGAGATTCTATGCGCCTCAGTTCCACCAGGGATTATGGCTTTAACGCTGTTATCGGCTCTTCTACCTTGGATTTTCATATTAATTGTTTTCGCATCTGCAATAACTGTTGCAGGAGGTTGAGCTCCATTTAAAGCAGCCAACATTCTTGTTGCTAAGGATTTTAAAGGCTTAAATTCAATCATTCGTTGTACTTCAATATCATTGAAGGTAGCCTCAGTAGTTTTTACTAAATCATTTGAATGAACTGCATTAGTGTGTAGTTGCGTTAATGAAGCAAGTTTGAGGTCGTCATTGGAAGGATTGTAGCTAGGGCCATAGCCGTTACAGTTGCTAATTAGAGATTCGAAGTTGGAAATGTTTTTAGCATGTCCAGTTTCTGATGTTGATGCCATGAGGTTAAGATTTTTAATTAATAATTTTTTTTGGGTAATGAAATTCTAAAATTCATTAGGTCAAAATTAATTAATCAAAATCAAACAAAATGGTAGTAAAACTACCAAAATTGTTAAAGTTTAGGCCTTTTTAGTCGACGAAATGCACTTCCTTGGGAAAATCACAACTTTTTAGGGAATTCTAATATTTTAAATTCCAAATTCCAATTCCAATAAGAGTCAATTTATAACAGCTATATATAATAGACCGACAGAACCTACAACCTAAAATAACCTAAAACAACTAACAATAACATCATTACGCAACCTTTTTAATATTTTGCATCTTTAGAATATGTTTTCATTAAATCGATTGCTGAATTCCCATTTTATCTAACAATGCATTATTCAATGTCATTAATGTTTTTCCATAGTCAACAACGCAAAAATATTGGTATCAATAATTAACCTTATATAAGCAAAATGAATAAAATATTACTTTTAATACTCGCACTAAATTGTTGTTCTACCTCCTCACAATCAATTTCTAAGCAGGTTATTGGTGCTGCCGGAACCTCTCTAAGCAATACAAATAACAAGTTGTCCTATACCGTAGGGGAAACAGTTGTTGGAATAATGGCTTCAGACAATAATCAGTTAGGAAATGGTTACCACTCTGCCTTACAGATTCAAGCACTGAACATTTCTAATAATTATTTGGGTTTGGCCATTCAAATAGTTCCTAATCCCACCACGGAATTACTCAATGTATCGTATCCTGAAATTAATTCCTATTCTGTTCTAATTGAAGATATGAATGGAAAACAGTTGTTTGTCAGTTCCATGATCAATGAACCAACAATTGATTTAACAACTTATCCTCAGGGGGTGTATATCATTACATTCGAGAATGTGGAAACCCATACCAAGAGCATTTATAAAATCATTAAAAAATAGGATATGAAAAAGATATTGCTTTTAACACTGCTGATTGTAACCTCAAATACCTTTTTTGCTCAAGCGCCACAAGGATTTAATTATCAAACCACCATCCGAAATTCAGCGGGTGTAGTATTAATGAATCAAAGTGTGGGTTTGAAGTTTAACATTTTGCAAAACTCACTAACGGGAACTCCTGTATATTCGGAAACCCAAACAGTCACTACTGATGCTTTGGGTCAAGTAAATTGTGTGGTAGGTCAAGGGACATCATTGACAGGAAATTTTTCGAGTATTAATTGGGGCACTGTTAGCTATTATTTGGAAGTTGCTCTTGATTTAGGAAGTGGCTATGGCACTATGGGAACATCTACTTTACTAAGTGTTCCTTATGCATTGTATGCTAATAATTCGGGG
>CANCJZ010000049.1 GCA_947378465.1 Flavobacteriaceae bacterium | reverse complement strand
CAGTCTTAGGGCTGGAGTTTTTTTTATGGAAATCAATTGAGAATTTCGGATTATATTTCTAAATAAATTTCAGAATATTTATTCTAAATCCTTTAAAATATAAATAATGTTTAAAGCCTTAAGATTTTCTTAAGAAGGTTTTTCTAGAGGCTTTATCATTTGCAAAACAAAAAATTATGATTAATTTAGCCCCATTAAACACAAAAAACTTATACTAAAATGAAAAAAATGTTACTTAACTTAGCTGGTATTGCCGTTATGTTATGCTTTTCAGTAAATACCTTTGCTCAAACGGCAGGTACTATGACATTTACAATTACAACTCCTAAACATACTTCTGGTAACTATGAAACCAATGGTAGATATGTATTAGCGGTGTGGATTGAAAGCTGTACTACTTGTGGTGCAGGAACTACTGTAGGAACTTCTACATTTGTGAAAACTAGTTTGCGCTATTGGGGTGGAAATACTTCCGATCACTTGCCAACTTGGTCATCTAAATCAGGTAGTAGTACTACTGGAGCTCAGGCTACTGGTTCTACTCAAACTTCCTTTGCTGCTCGTACAGTTACATGGGATGGAACAAATCCTGCTGGAACTACTTTGATGGCTGATGGTAATTATAGAGTGTGTGTACAAGAAACATGGGGACATGGTTCAGCTACTGTAACGCGTTACTTCCCTTTTGTTAAAGGTACTGCTGTTTATAATAATACTACTGATGTAACTGCGGATACTAACTTTACTGGTATAACTTTAAACTGGACACCTTCAGCTTTAACTGCTGAAACTTTTGCTAACAATCCAGAGGCTGTAGTGTATCCTAACCCTACAAAAGGAGTGTTTACTATTGACTTTAAAAACCAAATTAAAGCAATTAAAGTAGTAAACCTTTTAGGAGAAGTAGTTTATAGTGAGCAAATCGATGCTGCATCAGCAGATACTACTTCTAGAAAAATTGACTTATCAAATTTCTCTAACGGAGTTTATATCGTTAATGTTTCTAATGATAATGGCGAATCTAGTTATAAAGTTGTTTTAGATAAATAATTTTATTCTTATTACATAAATGAAAAGCACTCCAATTGGAGTGCTTTTTTTTAGGAATAAACTTTTTTTTAGGAAAAATGAAAGGCTTTTATTTTAATAAAATAAAAAAAATAACACAGAGTCAAAATACAAATTATCATCGTCGCAATCTATACACAACGTCAATATACAATATACATTTTACAATATACATTTTACAAAAAACTACTCCTTAACAACCAAAGAAGCGATTCCTTCCGTTTGATAGGTTTGGTAATTTCCTTTTTCATCGGAATAAATCAAATAGGCTTGAAGCTCGGGATGTGCTTTTAAAAAGATTTTTGCCTTTTCCAATCCCATCACCAATATACCAGTAGCATTCGCATCCGAGTCAATACCTCTTTTTGAAAATATAGAAGCGCTAAGCAAATTGTTCTTGGTGGGATAACCCGTTTTTGGGTCGATATGATGGGCATATTTCACTCCATCTTCTATAGTGAATTTTCGATAATTGCCGGAAGTAGCAACTGCCATACCATCCAATTTTAAAGTAATAATAAACGGATTCGTTTCTGTTTTGTTTTCAATAGGTTCTTCTATTCCGATCTTCCAGTTTTCTTTATCGGATTGTTGGCCTTGAGCATAGACTTCACCTCCAATTTCTACAATATACGATACAATTCCTAAGGAGTTCAAATATTCTGCAATCACATCTACCGAATAACCTTGTGCAAAAGCATTGAAGTCTAAGGCTACTCTTGGGTCTTTTTTCTTGATTTTATTGCCTTTTAATTCAATCAAATTAAAGCCTACAAAATGTAAAATGCTATCGATTTTCTTCTGTTCAATCTTTTGCTTTTTCCCTGGCCCAAATCCCCAAGCGTTTACTAAAGGATACACCGTTGGATCAAAAGTACCGTTAGTGTTTTTCCATACTTCTTTCGCTTTGTTAAAACAAGTTATGAAATACCGGTCCAATGACACCTTCTTTTGATTCGAATTGATTTTTGAAATGATTGAATTCGGATTGTAGGTTGAAACCGATAAATCAAAATCGTGCAATATACTGTCTACTTCTTTTTTTAAAAAGCGTCCTTTCAAATCGTAGTAGCTAATATGATAGCTTGTGCCCTGTGCAAAACCATCTATATACATAGGCTTTTGTTGTGCAGGACTCAATACACAAGTAAAGAATAGGCCTCCTATTATAAGTTGTTTGAGTGCTTGTGATTTCATTTTTTGCTTGTTTTATAACTATATGTTCCGCCTAAGGCCTGGAATTTATTCCAATCCTGTTGTGCTAATTCCATATTTTTAATCTTCGAATAAAGGAGACTTCTTTTGTAATAACTTTCAAAATCAAATTCATCCAGTGCTATGGCTTTTGAGTAGTCCTCTATAGCAGCGTTTGTATCCTTTAGCTGTTCTTTTAAGGCGCCTCTTTCTTTATAATAGATAGTCTTTTTAGGTTGTAATACAATGCATTCATTGAGGTTTGCCAGAGCATCAGTATACTCTTTAAGTTGGATTTGTGCTAATGCACTATAATATAGGGCGGTTTCTTTTTTAGCATTCATTGATAGCGCTTGATTGAAATGTTTAACAGCCGCACGATACTCTTTCAAGTATAAATTGATTAATCCCGTTGCTGTAGCACTACTATCCGGAACACTATTTACTATCTGTTTGTTGTAATTGGCTAAGGCGGCTGCAATACCTTTATAGTCTCTTTTTAATTTTCCGTAAAAAATATCATTCTCAATACTGTAATTTATTTTTACCGCTTTTTCAAATGTTTTAACTGCTTCTGGATACTGATGTTGTTGCACTTGTATCCAAGCCTTATAATAATAGGCTTTTTCAAAGCTAGGATCCAAAGCAATGGCTTTATCACAGTTTGCAATCGCATTTTTATAATCGGCGGTTTGAGCATTGATTAAACCTAATTCGGCATAAGCACCATAATTGTCGGCCCTTTTGGCTACAGCCATTTTGTAATTAGCGGTAGCACTTTTTACATCTCCTAAAACAAACTGATTTCTTCCGATAAACAAATACACATCTGAATTATTGGGTTCGTATTGAGTAGCTATCTTGTAATCGGCAATGGCTGCTTTTCGATTTTTGAGTTTGTCCCAACTCATTGCTCTGAAAAAATAGCTGTCGGCAAATTCAGGATCAATACTGATTTGTTTTGTAAAATCGGCAATGGCTCCCATATAATCGTGTTGAATTTCCCGAATGTTCCCTCGGTCATTATAAGCGGTGGAATCGTTTGGACTCAATGCAATTACCTTGTCTAAACATTCGACTGCCCCTTTAAAGTCTTCTACATAAAATTTTTGACGGGAACATTCCATATACTCTTCTTTTAAATTTTGCCCCAAACTATAGTATAATGGACTAAGAAGGAATGCTGTTATTAAAAGTCGTTTCATATTTTATTTTTAACTAAAATTCTCACAAATTTAATTTTTTTAAAAAGATTTAGAAGCCTACAATCTTAAATTGTACTTAGTTTTTTAGTGGATGGGAAATGTTAAATTTCAATCAAACTATATTAAATAAGCAAATTAGTTGATTTATATCATTCCGCAATCGATTTCGTTTACTTATTTTTACTCCAAATTTAAACTAAGAATTATGAGTAACTCTTATAAACTTTCGGTAAATCACACCACTACTTTTGATTTGTCTGAAAGCGATTTGAAAAATCTGGATGCCGTAAGCGTCGAAAAAGATAAGTTTCACGTGCTTAAAGACTGCAAACCTTACAAAGCAGAAATTGTCGCGGCGGACTTTATTGCCAAAAAATATACGGTTAAAGTCAATAACAATACTTACGAAGTAGCCATTGCAGATGCTTTGGATATGCTGATCAAAAGTATGGGTATCGAACGCGGACGAACTAAAGTGGTCAACGCCATCAAAGCGCCTATGCCAGGATTGATTCTGGAAATTAGTGTTGCCGTAGGACAATCAGTAAAAGAAAACGATCCCTTGTTGATTTTAGAAGCCATGAAAATGGAAAACAGCTTCCTTTCCCCTCGTGATGGAGTCATCAAATCTATTGCTGTTTCCGTTGGAAATGCCGTAGATAAAGGACAATTATTAATTGAATTTGAATAGTAAGAAGTATTAAGATAGGAGTATTAAGTATTAAGATTTTGCCGAATAGAGAGAGTGTAAAATCTAAATGGATTAAAATAAGTACAATCATTTAAGAATATTACAAAATAAAGAAGCTTTAGATAAAGAACAACATCTAAAATAAAGTGAAAGCACAAAGTAAAAACACAACGTATAAACACAATCTCTCAATACTTAATACTCCCATCTTACTACTTAATTTATAATATATGAAAAAAATAACCAAAATATTAGTTGCCAATAGAGGTGAAATTGCCATTAGGGTAATGAAAACCGCTAAGAAAATGGGCATCAAAACCGTAGCTGTATTCTCTACAGCGGATAGAAATGCATTACATGTAAAGTACGCCGATGAGGCAGTTTGTATTGGAGAAGCTCCTTCGAGTCAATCCTATTTACGTGGCGATAAAATCATTGAAGTAGCTAAATCATTAGGGGTAGATGCCATTCACCCAGGCTATGGATTTTTAAGTGAAAATTCTTCTTTTGCGGAAGAGTGCGAAAAAAACAACATCATATTTATCGGACCTAAATCCAAAGCCATCGAAATGATGGGGAGTAAATTAGCCGCTAAAGAAGCCGTGATGCACTACGATATCCCAATGGTACCAGGTGTAGATCACGCTATTATTGATATCGACGAAGCAAAGAAATCGGCGGAGAAAATCGGTTTCCCTATTTTGATCAAAGCTTCAGCCGGCGGTGGAGGTAAAGGGATGCGTGTAGTAGAGCGCGAAGAAGATTTTGTTTCTCAAATGGATCGCGCCATCAGCGAGGCGACTTCAGCCTTCGGCGATGGATCGGTTTTTATTGAAAAATATGTAACCAAACCCCGCCATATTGAAATTCAAATTATGGCCGACAGCCACGGGAATGTATTATACGTTTTCGAAAGAGAGTGCAGCATTCAACGTCGTCATCAAAAAGTAGTGGAAGAAGCGCCTTCTTCTATTTTAACTCCTGAAAAACGCAAAGAGATGGGCGAAGCTGCCGTAAAAGTAGCTAGAGCTTGCGATTATCTTGGCGCTGGAACCGTGGAGTTCTTGATGGATGACCAACATAATTTTTATTTCCTTGAAATGAACACGCGTTTGCAAGTAGAGCACCCTGTTACCGAAATGATTTCGGGCTTAGACTTGGTAGAACTTCAAATCCGTGTGGCTAGAGGGGAAGCATTAACCATCAAACAAGAAGATTTGCAAATCCACGGGCACGCGATGGAACTTCGTGTGTATGCCGAAGATTCGATGAACGATTTCTTGCCTAATGTAGGTTTCCTAAGCACTTATAAACTACCAGAAGGTGAAGGAATTCGAGTTGATAACGGAATCGAAGAAGGGATGGATGTGCCAATCTATTACGATCCAATGTTATCCAAATTAGTAACCTACGGAAAAACCCGTGAGGAATCAATTGAGCTAATGATTAAAGCCATCGACAACTACCACGTTGAGGGAGTTGCGACTACTTTGCCATTTGGAAAATTTGTAATGGAACACGAAGCCTTCCGCTCAGGTGATTTTGACACCGGATTCGTTAAAGCCTATTACGATGCTGAAAAACTAAAATCTAAACTCGATACCGAAGCCGAAATCGCTGCGATGATTGCTTTAAAACAATATTTGGAGGATAAAACAATATTGAGATTACCGATTGAGTAGAGGCAAGAAGCAAGAGGCAAGAAGCAAGATATTGTGTTAGAGTATAGAATATAGAGTATAGAATATAGAGAATAGACGAAAGAGGCAAGATATTGTGGAAAACATTTATTCCTTTATGAAAAAACATTAATAGTACACAAAAACAGTGTCTCAAAGTAGTCCCGTAGCGACTAAGCGTTTGTAGAAAAGATAAAAAGGAGAGGTAATAAGCTCCGTAGGAGCGTCCTATTAATTATGGGGTTATTATAAAAGGATTGAAGCAAGAAGAAAGATGTTGTGAATTGAGAATTGCTAAAAAGAAAGGAATCATAATCAAGTTAGATATTCACGTCTCGAAACCTGACAGGTTTTTAAAACCTGTCAGGTTTGATAAAAAGATAAATTATTTAAACAATTAAAAATCGGTCAACACTAATCAGGGAAGTACAATAGAATAAAGGAAATAAAGATTATTGAAGCAACAATTAAGAGAAGTACAACATCTAAAGAGAAATATAAAGTAGAAAAATTATAACTGTATTTTTTTATCTTCTTTCCTCTTTCTTCTAAAAAAGTAGATCAGTCTTTCTTCTTGCCTCTTTCTTCTTTCTTCTAAAAAAAATAAAAAAATATGGAAGACAAAATAAAAATATTAAACGAAAAGATTGCCCTTGCCAAATTAGGCGGTGGCGAGAAAAGAATAGCCAAACATCACGAAAAGAAAAAACTTACGGCTCGTGAGCGTATTGAATATTTGATGGACGAAGGTTCATTTGAAGAAATTGGGATGTTAGTGACCCACCGTACCACTGATTTTGGTATGGAGAAAGAGTTGTACTATGGCGATGGTGTCGTAACGGGATACGGAACCATCAACGGTAGAGTTGTCTATGTTTTTGCACAGGACTTTACGGTTTTTGGAGGCGCTTTGTCGGAAACTCATGCCGAAAAAATCTGTAAAGTAATGGATATGGCTTTGCGTAGCGGTGCACCAATGATTGGACTAAACGATTCAGGAGGGGCTCGTATTCAAGAGGGGGTTCGTTCTCTTGGAGGGTATGCCGATATCTTTTACAGAAACGTACAATCCAGTGGGGTAATTCCTCAAATCTCTGCCATTATGGGACCTTGTGCCGGAGGTGCCGTATATTCTCCAGCGATGACGGATTTCACAATGATGGTGGAAGGCAACAGTTATATGTTTGTTACTGGTCCGAACGTGGTGAAAACCGTAACCAATGAGGAAGTAAGCTCGGAAGAATTAGGAGGGGCGAGTACCCACTCGACTAAATCGGGTGTGGCGCACATCACTTCGCCAAACGGGATTGAGTGTTTGGAAGACATCAAAAAATTGTTGAGCTATATGCCGCAGAACAATCGCGAGACCACTCCAAAAGTTCCTTATGTAACCAATGATGAGGTTCGCGAAAAATTAGATACGCTGGTGCCGGATAACGCCAACAAGCCTTATGACATGCACGATGTTATCGAAAACATCATTGACGAAGATTCATTCTTTGAAATCCATAAAGATTTTGCCGAAAACATCATCGTGGGATTTGCTCGTTTGGGCGGAAGAAGTATCGGAATTGTAGCTAATAATCCTAAGTTTTTAGCAGGATGTTTGGATGTTAAAAGTTCCATTAAAGGGGCGCGTTTTGTGCGTTTCTGCGATTGCTTCAACATTCCTTTATTAGTATTGGAAGATGTGCCAGGATTCTTGCCAGGAACTGATCAAGAATGGAATGGTATCATTGTTCACGGGGCTAAATTGCTGTATGCATTTAGCGAA
Source organism: Flavobacteriaceae bacterium (assembly GCA_947378465.1). Taxonomy (GTDB): domain Bacteria; phylum Bacteroidota; class Bacteroidia; order Flavobacteriales; family Flavobacteriaceae; genus Flavobacterium. Next base: position 8,056 of record CANCJZ010000049.1, on the reverse strand, counting down.
GCCACGGTTCCAAGAGTTACCGTTATTACCCGTAAGGCTTATGGTGGCGCTTATGACGTAATGAACTCTAAACACATTGGTGCCGATATGAATTTTGCTTGGCCAAGTGCCGAAATTGCCGTAATGGGTGCTAAAGGTGCTTCGGAAATTATCTTCAAAAAAGAAATCAGTGAAGCTGCGGATCCTGCGGCTAAGCTTTTAGAAAAAGAAGCCGAATACGCTGAGTTATTCGCCAATCCATATACTGCAGCACAACGTGGATTTATTGACGAGGTGATTCTTCCAAAAGATACCAGAAGAAAATTATTAAAAGCTTTCAGTATGCTCGAAAATAAAGTGGTGGATACTCCTAAAAGAAAACACGGGAATATTCCTTTGTAAGTTATTTAATAAAATAGAATGCAAGCCGTCTCACATTTGGGGCGGTTTTTTTTATATAAAAAAACAAAACCCATCTAAATTCTAATCTAGATGGGTTTATTACTGCGAGTAACACCGGTTAGCCTCCATAAATAATCTCTACAATGTCACTAGCGATGCCTACTTCTTGATCCATTACCACGCCAAAGGCTCGGTATTCCCAATGTTCTGGTTGCCCAGCCACTGCAAGTGGGAAAATATGATCAAAAGGGCTTACAGTTAATCGAGAGACAAACCCCCAATCGCTAGTTCCTTTTTTACGGTTAAACAAGTTAATTCCTTCCACACCTTTCTTAGCGAATTTGATGTGGATATGACCCGCATACAATTCTACTTTAATGCTAGCTTTGTAAGTATCAAAGTTCACATTAGGATTATGAGCTATAATTTTTAACGATTCTCCTATGGCTGTGGTGTAGCCAGGAGCGGTTTTGTGATGACTGATTCTATCGCGAAGTTGACCGCCTTTGTCAGCGATAACCGCATCGCGATTATCCAAAGCCGATTTCAACTTGCCTCGCTCAATACTAACGTCCTTGAGCGAATCAATAATTGCATCACAAAAACCTTTTTCTTCGATTACCTCGGCAGGAGTTATGCTTAGCTCTGTAGCATGACTCTCAATAGTGTCGCGGTAATCCGTGGCCCAACTCAGTAAACTATCGTCACTTGTTGGAAAAAAAGAATTTGCCATTACGATTGAAATTAAATTAAACATTATTTTAGGGTATAACGCCAGTCTATTTTCCAATATTGTGTAGGGGACTGTTAAATTTTTCTTTTGAAACTGTTAAAGTTTTGTATCGCCCGTATAATAAGGCTTCGCGAAGTATTATTTTTTTATTTAAAATAAAAAACAAGCTAATTACAGTTCATTTTTAGCTTAATAATGAATCAAAATAGTCACTCCAAAGAATAATTTCGCCAGCGTGGAGAAGAAATAGAAGCTTCTACTTCCAATTTTCGCTGGCGTGGAGTTGAGACAGAAGCTTCTACTTACAATTTTCGCTGGCGTGGAGTTGAGACAGAAGCTTCTACTTCAATTTTTCGCTGGCGTGGAGAGGAGACAGAAGGGTCTAAAAATAATATAGAAAGATACAGGTCTATAGGGAATCATATATAATAGTATAAAGAATAGGAGTATTCTATTTTCTGCTTTTATAATATATTGTTTCAATAGTTAAATGTTCTAATGGATTTTTGAATTCTGCATTATCTTATCTGCTCGCTATAATCGGATGTCATTTATTGTCTCATTCGTTTTTTTTTATATAATATTCCTCATGCTCTTACTACTTAATACTCTGATCTTAATACTTCTAATTTTCCTATAAAATTAAAATTAAGTTAAAATACTTACTAAATGAGTATTGTTTTGTAACTTTGTAACCCCTTAATAACTAAATATGTTAGTTAATTAGAATTAAAGTTATCATGAAATTTTTCAAATTATTTATCCTTGTCGCCCTATTCAGTTCACTTAATGTTTTCTCTCAAAAAGTTATAAAACATAAGATTACAAAGGGTGAATCGATTTATTTTTTGGCTTTAAAGTACGATGTTACCGAGAAAGAAATTTATGATTTGAATCCAAAAGCTAAAGGAAGTTTGTTGCAGTTGAATCAAGTGATTAAAGTGCCTAACAAAAAGTTCAAAGCCAAAGAAAAGAACGAAAAAGTAGCCGATAAAGGCAAGAAAGAGGCTAAAATCAAGGATGCAAAAGATAAATTAGCCAAAAAAGAAGTTGTAGCTGAGGTTAAAGATAATTTTATCATCCATTTAGTGGAGCGCAAAGAGACTATTTATAGTATTTCCAAAAAATACGGTGTATCGATGGAAACCATTTGCGAACTCAATCCCGAATTAAAAACGAGTAATCTTAAAGTAGGAGCGAAGCTCAAATTGCCTGCTTTAGGACCAAAAGAGGAAACGGTGGAGAAAGCCGAATCCGATGCTACTGAAGTGGCTACGACTACTAATTCAACTTCGACAACGGAATTAGCGACTGCCAATACTGTGGTGCATAAAGTAATGCCAAAGGAAACCTTATTCCGAATTTCCAAACAATATGGGGTGACAGTTAATGATTTGCAAAAATTGAATCCTACTATTAGTTCCGAGCTTCCAGTAGGTTATGATTTGATTATTAAAAAAGCAACGGTTCCAGCAGTAGCTTCAACAACGGCAACTACCTCCAATGAGGAAGTTACGGTGGTGGATGATGAAGATGAAGTTAGAGATGTCCCTGACGGAAATAGAGAAAAAGCTGAATTTTTGATTACTAAAGCTTCTGAAAATTTAGGGGCGCGTTATAGAAGTGGTGGTACAAGCCCTGCTGGTTTTGATTGTTCGGGTTTAATGTTCAGTACCTTTAAAAATATTGATATGACTTTGCCTCGTTCTTCTCACGAAATGGCGACGATAGGGTATAGAATTGGAAAAAAACAAGCCCAAAAAGGCGATTTGATATTCTTCTCTACTTTTGGAAGAGGTCGTATCAGCCATGTGGGGATGATTACCGAAATTTTGGATGATGAAATCAAATTCATTCATTCTTCGACAGGCTCAGGTGTTATCGTATCGTCAACTAAAGAACCGTATTACCAACGTACGTTTGTACAAATCAATCGAGTACTTGTAGAGTAATATTATTTTATATAAAATAAAAATTAAAGAACCTGTTAGTGATCGCTAACAGGTTTTTTTTATTCTTCCATTTTGAATTTGAATCCTATGCCGTGAAGATTTTCAATTGCAATTCCCGCTTCGTTAGCGACAATTTTGCGCAAGCGAGAAATAAATACATCCAAACTGCGCCCCATAAAATAATCGTCGTCACCCCACAGGGATTTGAGGATTTCTTCGCGTTTGAGAACTACATTTTTATGGTCTAAAAAGTATTTTAATAAATCCGATTCCCGCTGGGTAAGGTTGATTTTTTCATTTGAAGTATACACCACATAGTTTTTACTGTCAAATTGGTATTTGCCTATGGCGTAAATACTCTTGGAAGGCAGGGATGTTTTATGACTTCGTTTTAAAAAGATTTCGATTTTCAATTGCAGTTCCTCAATACTAAAAGGTTTGATTAAATAATCATCCGCACCAATGCGAAGGCCTTTGATACGGTCTTCTTTCAGTGTTTTAGCGGATAAAAAGAGTATCGGCACTTCCGTGTCAATTTTCCGAATGGCTTCGGCGAGTTGAAAGCCGTCCATTTTTGGTAACATAATATCCAATATACAAACATCAAATGAAGTGGATTGAAAGGTGTTCAAGGCAGTTAAACCATCGCTGCAATGCACCACGTCATAGTATTGCTCCAAATTGTCTTTAGTCAAAAAGGCCAAAGTTTCGTCATCTTCTACATAGAGTATTTTATATTTGATCATGAGAGATTCGTTTAAAAAAGACAAATTAATTATCAGGAATTATTTCGGAATAATTATACGGATGGTAATTCCTTTTGCGATATTGTTAGTTGCGGCAATTTTCCAATGGTGTTGACTGCAAATCTTTTTTACATAGTACAATCCCAATCCAAATCCATTCACTTCATTGCTTTTGCTATTCGGAATACGGTAAAATTTGTCGAAAATAAAGTTAATGTTTTTACTGGTTATTCCTATCCCGTTATCACTAAAATCCAAAGTAATTTGCTGTGCATCTTCCATAATTTGAATAGTAATGATAGGAGTAGTGTCGCAATATTTAATAGAATTATCCAATAAATTGTACACTAAATTGGTAAAATGAAAGGGATCCGCAAGTAATTTAATCTCCTTTGGGCCTTGAATGTGTACTGCTACGTTGGGATGCTTGAGTTGCATATTTTCCACCACTTCATTTAGGGTAGGGACTAAGGCAATCGTTTGCAATTCCATCTTCATTGGAGCATTATCGGATTTGGCAAGATTCAGGATTTGCTCAATATGACTGTTGAGTTTTTTACTTTGATCGATGATGATATTCGTATACTTTTCGAGTTTCTTGTCCTTTTGAATCAATTCTTGATTGTGTAAATAATTAGAGGCTAATAGGATGGAAGACAGCGGAGTTTTGAATTCGTGTGTCATATTATTGATAAAATCGCGCTGCAATTCGGAATATTTCTTTTGTTGTATGATGGTATAAATGGAATAAACATACACCAATAGGATGATGATTAAGGCAAACGAGAGGATGAACCAAAAACGCAACGAACTGAACAGATAGGAGGTTTCATTTGGAAAACGAATAGCAAAATAATAGACTAAGTTTTTGTGTTTAGGAAAATGAACAGTGTGCTTTTCGGGATTTTTATCGGTAAATGAAATGTAATTGCCATATACCATTTCATCACTCTGACAATTATACATAGCGTATTCGAAATCGGTGGTGATGTTGAACTTTTCGAATTCTGTTTTAAGATAATATTCAAGTATTTTGGGCTCAAAATCATTTTCAACATTGACAATATAATAATCATTGGAGATTTTCTTAATTGGATTCTCCGACGGCAATTCACTATTGGTTCCTTGATAAAGTTTTTTAACTACTTCCAATAAGGCAATATGTGTTTTTTGGGTGAATTTCTTTTCCTCAATATTAAAAGCCTCTTTGGTCCATAGCAATTGCGCTATTAGAATTCCAATAGTAGCAATTAGCCCTAGAACGATGATGATATTTAGTTTTTTCATTAATTTTTTTGAGTTCCAAAGTTGCTGAGTTGCAAAGTGCCAAAGTTTTTTTTAAAGTTACATAGTTTCAAAGTTCCAGAGTACCAAAGATAATGGATCGGCAGATAGGAGAGGTGAAACTTAGTTATGGTATTTTAATCTAATTTATATTAAAAAGTAATTGTATTAACTTTATTTCCATTTCCTTTCTGTCACTCTAGAACTTTGAAATTCGACTACCCCCAAAAACTTTGGCACTTTGCAACTTTACAACTATGCCTCTTATAAAAATGTAATATTACTAAAAATATTGCTTTCTTTTTATCGTTAACAAGTCGTTAACAAACATTTAAAAGCACTTAACAAGAGGGGAATAGATATTAAAATACTTTTGGATTGTTCTAACGGATTGATAGAATCTTCTGGTAGAATATTTTAATTAATAGTAATCAATACAAAGTAAAAATCATGAAAACACTACAAATTTTTTTCTTAGCCTTAGCTTTAGGCTTAATGTCGTTCAACATTGTTTCAAATGAGGATGTGAAAACAGTACAAACCGCACCAAATTCCTCTATTACTTGGAAAACGGAATCTTTAGATTTGGGTGAAATTCCACAAGGAAAGCCAGTAACCATTAGTTTTGAATTTCAGAATTCAGGCAAAGAGGCAGTTGTCATTAAAGATGCGCATGCTTCTTGCGGTTGTACAGGAACGGAGTATCCAAAAGATACGATTGCTCCAGGTAAGTCTGCAGTGATAAAAGCAACTTTTAATGCGGCAAATAAAGGAGGCTTTTCTAAAACGGTGACAGTTACGACAACGGCTGATGAAAATCCAAAAGTGCTAACTTTCAGAGGTACGGTAATTTAATCGTACAATAGGCAAAAAAAAAGAGCAGCTAAAACCTTTGGTTATTAGCTGCTCTTTCATTATAAAGTGTGTTCTTAGTTTCGTCGGCCTTTCCCAGACTCTAAAGCTCTATTTTTTCGTTCTTCAATTAGGGCTTTGTATTTTTCTTTTTGATCTTTATTCAAGTAAGTATTGATGATTCGATCTGTTTTTTCGTGAACTGCTTCAGCTTCTTTTGTTTTATCTTCGTTTGAGCTGTCGCTTTTAGCAATTGCTTCGATACTTTTACTGTTGGCAACAACTTCATTACGGATTGCAAAAACTTGTAACTCATCTAGGTTTAGTTGCGTTTTGAGCTTTTCCATAATTTTGTCAATTTTTTCAGCTTTTTCCTTTTCAGTTAAAACGGTTGGGCCTTTAGGAGTGTTTCCGTAATTGTTTTGCATACCACCACCGCGCATTCCACTACCGCCCATACCATTCATTCCACCGCCGCCCATTCCTCCCATGCCGCCGCCGCCATACCCACCGCCATATTGAGCGGTTGCTTGCATTGATATTAGGGTAAAAAAGCCAAAGGCTATGGTTTTAAAAATAGTATTCATGATTGTTGTATTATTGTTGTTCAAATTCGTTGAGCTTGTTTATAAAGTAAAGATACAAAAGGTTTTTGTTTATTAACTTAAAATTTACTGAAATCAAACTTTGAGCTTATTGTGCTGGCTCGCCATATAAATCAAATTCTGTAGCTTCAATTATGGTTACGTTTACAAAATCCCCTGTCTTTAAATAGTATTTTGCAGCATCAATTAATACTTCATTGTCAACATCAGGGCTGTCAAATTCAGTACGTCCAACAAAATGTTGGCCTTCTTTTCGGTCGATAATGCATTTGAATGTTTTGCCCACTTTCTCTTGATTCAAATCCCAAGAAATTTGAGATTGTAAATCCATAATTTCAGCAGCACGAGCTTGTTTTACTTCTTCTGGAACATCATCTTCTAAAGCATAAGCACCGGTATTTTCTTCGTGAGAGTAGGTAAAACAACCCAAACGTTCAAATTTCATTTCTTGTACCCAATCGCGTAAAATTTCGAAATCTTCTTGAGTTTCTCCAGGATATCCCACAATTAAAGTAGTTCTGATGGTGATGCCTGGAACTGCTGCACGGAAATCATTCAATAATTTGGTTGTTTTTTCTTTGGTAGTTCCACGTTTCATGGATTTCAAAATGTTGTCTGAAATGTGTTGTAAAGGAATGTCGATGTAATTGCAAATTTTTGGTTCATTTTTCATCAACTCCAATACATCCATAGGGAATCCAGTAGGGAAGGCGTAATGCAAACGAATCCATTCGATGCCTTCTACCTTAACTAAATTCTCAAGTAATTCAGCTAAGTTTCTTTTTTTGTACAAATCCAAACCGTAATAGGTCAAATCCTGAGCGATTAGAATTAATTCTTTTACACCATTTTTGGCTAAACCTTCCGCTTCTTTTACTAATTTCTCAATAGATTGAGATACATGCTTTCCTCTCATGATTGGAATGGCACAAAAGCTACATGGACGATCACAACCTTCGGCTATTTTTAAATAAGCATAGTTTTTTGGAGTCGTCGTCAAACGCTCTCCTAAAAGTTCGTGTTTGTAATCGGCTCCCAATGCTTTTAATAAAAGAGGTAACTCGGTGGTTCCAAAGTATTGATCTACATCGGGAATTTCTTTTTCCAAATCCGGACGATAACGCTCCGACAAACATCCAGTCACAAAGACTTTATCTACCAATCCTTGTTCTTTTTTATCTACATATTCTAGTATAGTGTTTACGGATTCCGCTTTTGCATTATTGATGAAACCACAAGTGTTGATGACAACGATATTGCCTTCCTGCTCGTGAACGACATCTTTTCCGCTCGCTTTTAATTGTCCCATTAAAACTTCACTATCGTAGGTGTTTTTGGAACATCCTAATGTGATTACGTTTATCTTATTTTGTTTTACCGATTTGGTTCTCATTATGTTGTTTATTTCCGACTTTTAGGGTGGCAAAATTACGCTTTTTAATTGATTGAAGCGAAATATTTGAAGCTTTTGAGTTGTCGAGGTTGTTGTTATGTTGAAGTCAA
>CANCJZ010000048.1 GCA_947378465.1 Flavobacteriaceae bacterium | reverse complement strand
ATCGAAGCTGCACGTATTGCTGCAACTCGTTATATGAAAAGAGAGGGGCAATTATGGATCAATATTTTCCCAGACAAACCTATAACTAAGAAACCTCTTGAGGTACGTATGGGTAAAGGAAAAGGTGCAGTTGAATACTGGGCTGCAGTAGTTAAACCCGGAAGAATTATGTTTGAAGTTGGAGGGGTACCTTTGTCTGTTGCTAAAGAAGCTTTACGCTTAGCAGCTCAAAAGCTTCCAGTTAAAACTAAGTTTGTTGTTGCTAGAGATTTCGAAGCATAATCAATATTATATTATGAAACAATCAGAAATTATTGGTCTGTCTACAGCTGAGTTACAAGTAAAACTTAGTGAGTTAAAAAAAACATATGCTGAATTAAAAACGGCTCACGCTATTTCACCAATCCAAAACCCATTACAGATTCGTACTGTAAGAAGATCGGTAGCAAGATTGGCAACTGAATTAAGCAAAAGAGAATTACAATAATTGTAATCTGCTGAAAAGATGGAAAAAAGAAATTTAAGAAAAGAGAGAATTGGTGTAGTTACTAGCAACAAAATGGAGAAATCTATTGTTGTTTCTGAAACAAGAAGAGTAAAACACCCTTTATACGGTAAGTTCGTGTTAAAAACAAAGAAATATGTTGCACACGACGAAAAAAATGACTGTAACATTGGTGATACTGTAAAGATTAGCGAAACGCGTCCTTTAAGTAAATTAAAATGTTGGAGATTAGTTGAAATCATTGAAAGAGCGAAATAGTTATGGTACAACAAGAATCTAGATTAAAAGTAGCAGATAACACTGGAGCAAAAGAAGTTTTGACCATCCGTGTTTTAGGAGGAACGAAACGTCGTTATGCCTCTGTTGGAGATAAAATTGTAGTTTCAATTAAAGATGCAACACCTAACGGTAACGTTAAAAAAGGTGCTGTTTCAACTGCAGTTGTTGTACGTACCAAAAAAGAAGTACGAAGAGCCGATGGTTCATACATTAGATTTGACGATAATGCTTGCGTATTGTTAAATGCTGCTGGTGAAATGAGGGGAACTCGTGTTTTTGGTCCGGTTGCCAGAGAACTTCGTGAAAAACAATTCATGAAAATTGTATCATTAGCACCAGAGGTGCTTTAATTCGATTAATGATGACAAAGTTAAAAATTAAATCAGGTGACGTAGTTAGAGTTATTGCTGGAGATCACAAAGGATCAGAAGGTAAAGTTCTTAGAGTTAACCGTGAGGATAATAAAGCGATTGTTGAAGGTGTAAACATGGTTTCAAAACATACTAAACCAAGTGCAAAAAACCCTCAAGGTGGAATCGTTAAGAAAGAAGCTTTTTTACACATTTCTAACTTATCTTTGATAGATCCAAAATCTAAGGAGATAACTAAAGTTGGAACTAGAGTAGAAGGAGATAAGAAAGTAAGATTTTCAAAAAAATCTAATCAAGTATTATAGTTATGGCATATATCCCTAGACTAAAAGAAGAATATAAGAGCAGAGTTATTGCTGCTCTTAAAGAAGAGTTCGGTTACAAAAACGTGATGCAAGTTCCTAAACTTGAAAAAATCGTTATTAGCCGTGGAGTTGGTGCAGCTGTATCAGATAAAAAGTTAGTTGACTACGCAGTAGATGAATTAACTAAAATCACTGGTCAAAAAGCAGTGGCTACTATATCTAAAAAAGACGTAGCGTCATTCAAATTAAGAAAAGGAATGCCGATTGGAGCTAAAGTTACTTTACGTGGAGAAAGAATGTATGAGTTTTTAGATAGACTTATTACTTCTGCATTACCTCGTGTAAGAGATTTTGGTGGAATTAAAGCTACTGGTTTTGATGGCAGAGGTAATTATAACCTTGGAGTTTTGGAACAAATCATTTTTCCTGAAATTGATATTGATAAAGTAAACAAAATTGCGGGTATGGATATTACTTTCGTTACTACTGCTCAAACAGACAAAGAAGCTAAATCATTATTAGCAGAACTAGGTTTACCTTTTAAAAAGAATTAAGATATGGCTAAAGAATCAATGAAAGCCCGCGAGGTTAAGAGAGAAAAAACGGTAGCAAAGTACGCTGACAAAAGAAAAGCTTTATTAGAAGCTGGAGATTATGAAGGCCTACAAAAATTACCTAAAAATGCTTCACCTGTTCGTTTACACAATCGTTGTAAATTAACTGGAAGACCAAGAGGGTATATGCGTCAATTCGGAATTTCACGTGTTACATTTCGTGAAATGGCTAACCAAGGATTAATTCCAGGTGTTAAAAAAGCTAGTTGGTAAAAAAAAGTTTATAAATTGGTTAAAGGTTCAACGGGCGAGTGCCCGTTGAAAACCATAGCCGCAAATTAATACATATGTATACAGATCCAATTGCAGATTATCTTACGAGAGTTAGAAATGCAGTGAGAGCTAACCACAAAGTGGTTGAGATTCCTGCTTCTAATCTTAAGAAAGAAATCACAAAGATTTTATTCGATCAAGGATATATCTTGAGTTACAAGTTTGAAGATGCTACCGTTCAAGGTACTATTAAAATCGCTCTTAAGTATGATAAAGATACTAAAGAGTCTGTAATTAAAGATATCCAAAGAATTAGTAAACCAGGTTTACGTAAGTACGCAGGTGCTTCTAAATTACCAAGAATCTTAAATGGTTTAGGTATTGCTATTGTTTCCACTTCTAAAGGTTTGATGACTGGGAAACAAGCTAAGCAATTGAATGTTGGTGGAGAAGTAATTTGTTACGTATACTAATAAAAAGCTAAACGATGTCAAGAATAGGAAAAAATCCAGTTACAATTCCAGCAGGTGTTACCGTAGAGGTAGCTTCAGGTGTAGTTACAGTAAAAGGAAAATTAGGACAACTTACTCAGGAGTTTTCGGACGTAACTGTTAAAGTTGAAGAAGGTCAAGTTGTGGTTGAAAGATCGTCAGATCATAAAGATCACAGAGCTAAACATGGTTTATACAGATCATTAATCAATAATATGATTATTGGAGTATCAACTGGTTTCACTAAAGAATTAGAGCTTGTGGGTGTGGGATACAGAGCTTCAAATCAAGGACAAAAACTTGATTTAGCTTTAGGTTTTTCACATAATATCGTTTTAGAAGTTGCTCCAGAAGTTATTTTGGAAACTATTTCTGAAAAAGGTAAGAACCCTATCGTAAAACTTACATCTTATGATAAACAACTTTTAGGTGCTATTACTGCGAAAATTAGAAATTTCCGTAGACCAGAACCATATAAAGGAAAAGGTATCAAGTTTGTAGGTGAAGTATTAAGAAGAAAAGCAGGTAAATCAGCTTAAAAATAAAGGTTATGTCATTATCAAAATCTGAAAGAAGACAAAGAATCAAGTTCAGAATTAGAAAGATTGTTAGCGGTTCTGCTGCGAAACCAAGACTTTCTGTATTCAGAAGTAACAAAGAAATCTATGCACAGCTCATTGACGATGTGAATGGTGTTACTTTATTAGCTGCTTCATCTAGAGATAAAGAAGTAGATTCTAAAGGTACTAACGTGGAAGTTGCAGCAGCAGTTGGAAAATTGGTTGCTGAAAAAGCGTTAAAAGCGGGAATAGATACAATAACTTTCGATAGAGGAGGTTATTTATATCATGGTCGTATTCAATCATTAGCAGAAGGCGCTAGAGCAGCTGGACTTAAATTCTAAGAAATTATGTATCATAAATACAAAAACGTAGAGTTAGTAAAACCGAGTGGTCTTGAATTAAAAGATCGTTTGGTGAGTGTAAATCGTGTTACCAAAGTAACAAAAGGAGGTAGAGCTTTTGGCTTTTCTGCTATTGTTGTTGTAGGTGATGAAAATGGTGTAGTAGGTCACGGATTAGGAAAATCAAAAGATGTATCGGAAGCTATTGCTAAAGCAGTAGAAGATGCAAAGAAAAATTTGGTAAAAATTCCTTTAAGTGGTCAATCTGTACCTCACGAACAAAAAGGTAAATTTGGTGGAGCTCGTGTATTCTTAATGCCTGCATCTCACGGTACAGGAGTTATTGCTGGTGGTGCTGTTCGTTCAGTATTAGAATCAGTTGGAATTCACGATGTATTATCAAAATCTCAAGGTTCTTCTAATCCACACAACGTGGTTAAAGCAACTTTTGATGCATTATTACAAATGAGAAGCGCTTATACTGTTGCAAAACAAAGAGGAGTTTCTTTAGAGAAAGTATTTAAAGGTTAATTCAAGGAAATTATGGCTAAATTATTAGTAAAACAAGTAAGAAGCAAAATCAATTGCCCTCAATCTCAAAAGAGAGGGTTAGAAGCTTTAGGTCTTCGTAAAATGGGACAAGTTGTGGAGCATGATTCAAATCCAGCTATCCTTGGAATGATAAATAAAGTTAAACACTTAGTTTCCGTTGAGGAAGTTAAATAACAATTATAGTTATGAATTTAAGTAACTTACAACCTGCTGAAGGTTCAACGCACAACCAAAATAAAAGAGTTGGTAGAGGAGAAGGTTCTGGTAAAGGTGGTACCTCTGCAAGAGGTCACAAAGGAGCTAAGTCTCGTTCTGGTTATTCTAAGAAAATTGGTTTTGAAGGTGGGCAAATGCCACTTCAAAGACGTGTTCCTAAGTTTGGTTTCAAGAACATTAACAGAGTAGAATATCAAGGAGTAAATCTTGATACACTTCAAGCATTAGTTGATAATGGTATTGTAACAGATTCAGTAGACTTTACTGTTTTTGTAGAAAATAGATTGGCAACTAAATCTGAAATGGTAAAAGTTTTAGGTAGAGGTGAATTAAAATCGAAATTAAAAGTAACTGCTCACAAATTTACTGCTACTGCTAAAGCTGCTATCGAAGCTGCTGGTGGGGAAGTTGTAATTTTATAATTCTGATTTTATGAAGAATTTTATTGAATCATTTAGAAATGTTTGGAAAATTGAAGAGTTAAAGAATAGAATTCTAATTACTCTTGGTTTACTATTGGTGTATAGATTCGGTGCACACGTAACGCTTCCTGGTATTGATGCAACTCAGTTGCACAGTCTAGCTGGGCAAACTGAAAAAGGTATTGGTTCAATACTTGATATGTTTACTGGGGGAGCTTTCTCAAAAGCATCAGTTTTCGCCTTAGGTATTATGCCATACATTTCCGCTTCAATTGTTGTTCAATTAATGGGAATTGCCATACCGTATTTACAAAAATTACAAAAGGATGGTGAAAGTGGTAGAAAAAAGTTAAACCAAATTACACGTTGGTTAACTATTGGAATCACTTTACTACAAGGTCCAGGTTATATCTATAACCTGTACCGTACTATCCCTAGTAGTGCATTTTTGTTAGGGTTTGATTCTTTTTCATTCCTTTTCTCTTCAGTATTAATTTTAACTACAGGTACTATTTTTGCTATGTGGTTAGGTGAAAAAATTACTGATAAAGGTATTGGAAATGGTATTTCTTTATTAATAATGGTTGGAATTTTAGCTCGTTTACCACAAGCTTTCAGTCAAGAATTTACATCTAGAGTAACTAATAATAACGGTGGTTTAATGCTACTAGTTATTGAAATTATTATCTGGATGTTAGTTATTATTGCCTGTGTCTTATTGGTTATGGCGATTAGAAAAATTCCAGTTCAATATGCTCGTAGAACTACTACTGGCGATTTTGAGCAAGATATGTTAGGTGGTAACAGACAATGGATTCCATTGAAACTGAATGCTGCGGGTGTAATGCCAATTATTTTTGCGCAAGCAATTATGTTTATACCGGCTGCTTTAGCAGGTATTTCAGAGTCAGAAACCTCTAAATCAATTGCAAGTACATTTAGTAATATGTTTGGTTTTTGGTATAATTTAGTATTTGCACTTTTAATCATTATCTTTACATTTTTCTATACAGCAATTACGGTTCCTACAAATAAAATGTCAGATGACTTGAAAAGAAGTGGTGGTTTTATTCCAGGTGTTAAGCCAGGTATCGATACTGCTGATTTTCTTGATAAAGTGATGTCGTTAATTACATTCCCTGGAGCATTATTCCTTGCTTTAATCGCTGTGTTCCCAGCTCTTATCGTAAGTATTGATGTACAACAATCTTGGGCTATGTTTTATGGAGGGACTTCTTTGATTATTATGGTTGGAGTTGCAATAGATACTATTCAACAAATAAATACTTATTTATTGAATAAACATTACGATGGTTTGATGAAAAGTGGTAAAAATAGAAAAGCAGTAGCTTAATTTTTATGGCAAAACAATCAGCAATTGAACAAGACGGATCAATAATAGAAGCATTATCAAATGCTATGTTCCGAGTAGAATTAGAAAACGGGCACATCGTTATCGCTCACATTTCTGGAAAAATGCGTATGCATTATATAAAATTATTACCTGGAGACAAGGTGAAATTAGAAATGAGTCCTTACGATTTGTCTAAAGCAAGAATCACTTATAGATACTAAAGCTATATAAAATGAAAGTAAGAGCATCAGTAAAAAAACGTAGTGCGGAATGCATTATCGTTCGTAGAAAAGGTAGATTATACGTAATCAACAAAAAGAATCCTAGATTTAAACAAAGACAAGGATAATTATGGCAAGAATAGCAGGGGTAGATATACCTAAAAACAAGAGAGGTGTTATAGCACTGACCTATATCTTCGGAATAGGTAAAAGTAGAGCTATTGAGATTTTGGAAAAAGCTCAAGTTAGCCAAGATAAAAAAGTTCAAGATTGGAATGACGACGAGATCGGAGCAATTCGTGATGCTGTGTCATACTACAAAATTGAAGGTGAATTACGTTCTGAGACTTCATTAAACATTAAACGTTTAATGGATATCGGTTGTTACAGAGGTATTCGTCATAGATCTGGTCTTCCATTAAGAGGACAAAGAACTAAGAATAACTCTAGAACAAGAAAAGGTAAAAGAAAAACTGTTGCTAACAAGAAAAAAGCAACTAAATAATAAATAGTATGGCTAAAGCAAGTACAAAAAAACGTAAAGTTATTATTGAATCTTCTGGGGAAGCTCATATTAATGCAACTTTTAACAACATCATCATTTCTTTGACTAACAAAAAAGGTGAGGTTATTTCTTGGTCTTCTGCTGGTAAAATGGGCTTTAGAGGTTCTAAAAAGAACACTCCTTATGCAGCTCAAATGGCTGCTGAGGATTGCACTAAAGTTGCTTTAGAAGCAGGTTTAAAGAAAGTAAAAGTTTATGTTAAAGGTCCTGGAAACGGGAGAGAATCTGCTATCAGATCAATACATAACAGTGGAGTTGAAGTAACTGAAATCATTGATGTTACTCCAATGCCTCACAACGGATGTCGTCCGCCTAAAAGACGTAGAGTTTAATTTATTTATAGTATAACAAAGGTAGAATTTAAGATTATCGAAGGATTTAGACCTGAATTCATAATCTCTATCTTAAATCAAATTTAGAAATGGCAAGATATACTGGTCCAAAAACTAAAATAGCTCGTAAATTTGGCGAAGCTATATTCGGAGACGACAAAGCCTTCGAAAAAAGAAATTATCCTCCAGGACAACATGGGTTGGCTAAAAAAAGAGGTAAAAAATCGGAATATGCTGTACAGTTAATGGAAAAGCAAAAAGCTAAGTACACTTACGGTATTCTTGAAAAACAATTTAGAAACTTATATGAAAAAGCTGCAGCTTCTAAAGGAGTAACTGGTGAAATCTTGTTACAACTTTGTGAATGTCGTTTAGATAATGTAGTTTATAGAATGGGTATTGCTTCTTCTAGAAGGGCAGCTCGTCAAATTGTTTCTCACCGTCATATTACTGTTAATGGTGAATTAGTGAACATTCCTTCTTACCACTTGAAACCAGGTGATAAAGTTGCTGTTCGTGAAAAATCAAAATCTTTAGAGTCAATTGAACGTTCTTTAGCTAATTCTAGTCATGTATACGAATGGATGACTTGGAATAATGACACAAAAGAAGGTACTTTTGTTTCAGTACCTGCTAGATTGCAAATTACTGAAAACATCAAGGAACAATTAATCGTAGAGTTGTACAACAAATAATAATTGACAGTAGTCTAAATTATGGCAATATTTAATTTTCAAAAGCCCGATAAAGTTATCATGATCGATTCAACCGATTTTGAAGGTAAGTTTGAATTCAGACCTTTAGAACCTGGTTACGGATTGACTGTTGGTAATGCACTTAGAAGAGTTTTACTTTCTGCTTTAGAAGGATATGCTATTACATCTACAAGAATTGAAGGTGTTGAGCATGAATTTTCTACTATTTCAGGAGTTGTTGAAGATGTAACTGAAATCATTCTTTGTCTTAAGCAAGTACGTTTTAAACGTCAAATTGAAGATATCGATAATGAGTCTGTTACTATCTCTATCACAGGTAAAGACCAAATCACTGCTGGCGATTTTCAAAAATTCATTTCTGGATTTCAGATTCTAAATCCTGATTTAGTTATCTGTAACCTTGATCCGAAAGTTAATTTCAATATGGAATTGACTATCGAAAAAGGGAGAGGATATGTTCCAGCTGAAGAAAATAAAAAGCAAAACGCTGCAATAGGAACTATCTTTACTGATTCTATTTTTACTCCAGTAAAAAATGTGAAATATGCTATTGAAAATTTCCGTGTAGAGCAAAAAACAGATTATGAAAAATTAGTTTTTGAAATCAAAACTGATGGTTCTATTAATCCTAAAGATGCTCTTACTGAAGCAGCTAAAGTTTTAATTCATCACTTTATGTTGTTCTCTGATGAGAGAATTACACTTGAGGCTGATGAAATTGCTCAAACAGATTCTTATGATGAAGAATCATTACACATGAGACAATTGCTTAAAACTAAGCTTGTTGATATGGACTTGTCTGTTAGAGCTTTGAATTGCTTAAAAGCTGCTGAAGTTGATACTCTTGGAGACTTAGTTTCTTTCAACAAAAATGACTTAATGAAATTCCGTAACTTCGGTAAAAAATCATTAACAGAATTAGATGAACTAGTTGCTGTTAAAAATTTAACCTTCGGTATGGATTTAACTAAATATAAATTAGATAAAGAATAATCTAGTCCCGATTGAAAAATTGGGGTTAAATTTAATATAGCGATGAGACACGGAAAAAAATTTAATCACTTAAGCAGACAAACAGGACATAGAAAATCTATGTTAGCTAATATGGCTTGCTCTTTAATTGAGCACAAACGTATTAATACAACTGTTGCTAAAGCAAAAGCTCTTAAACAATTTGTTGAGCCTTTAATCACAAAATCTAAAGAAGATACTACGCACAATCGTCGTGTAGTTTTTTCTTACCTAAGAAATAAATATGGTGTAACTGAACTTTTTAGAGAAGTTGCAGCTAAAGTTGGTGACCGTCCTGGTGGATACACTCGTATCATCAAAGTTGGTAACCGTCTTGGGGATAATGCTGATATGGCGATGATCGAATTAGTTGATTTCAATGAAATCTACAATGGTGGTAAAAAAGAAGAGAAAAAAGCTAAAAGCCGTCGTGGTGGAAAAGCAAAAAAATCTGAGGCTGCTCCTGCTCCTGAAGCAAAAGCTCCTGAAGCTCCAGAAGCTTCTTCTGAAGAAACTACTGATAGTGCAGAATAATGAATTCATTTTCATAAATATAAAGGATAAGCTTTCGAGTTTATCCTTTTTTTTGTTTATAAAATTTACATTTCTATTTTTTATTCCATAAACATTAATTTATTTTTGCATCACAACAAACACACAACTATAAAATGAAATACAACACACGTCCCCAAGCCATCTTACTTTTAGCAGATGGTACTATTTTCTACGGTAAATCTATTGGGATTTCAGGTACTACTTTTGGTGAAGTATGTTTTAATACTGGAATGACTGGCTATCAAGAAATCTTTACAGATCCTTCCTATTTTGGACAAATTATGGTCACTACGAATCCTCATATTGGGAATTATGGAGTCAATGCAGAGGAAATTGAATCTGATCAAATTATGATTTCAGGTTTAGTTTGTAAAAATTTTAGCTTCACTCATTCTCGTCCAAATTCTGAAAGTAATTTATACGATTATTTTGAAAAGCAAAATCTTGTTTGCATTTCAGATGTTGATACTCGTGCTTTAGTGAGTTATATTAGAGAGCATGGGGCTCAAAATGCCGTAATCTCTACGGATGGTTCTAGTATTGATGAATTAAAAACTCAATTAGCTAATATACCTGATATGAAAGGTCTTGAATTAGCTTCTAAAGTTTCTACAAAAGAGGCTTATTTTTTTGGCAATGAAAATGCCACTTATAAAATTGCTGCTTTAGACTTAGGGATTAAAAGGAATATTCTTCGAAATTTAGCCAATCGTGATTGTTATATTAAAGTTTTCCCTTTTAACGCTTCTATTGAAGAGATTCGATCATTTGATGCGGATGGCTATTTTCTTTCCAACGGTCCTGGTGATCCTGAACCTTTGACGCAAGTGCAAGATCTGGCCAAAAAGCTTTTTGAAGCTAATAAACCAATGTTTGGGATTTGCTTAGGTCATCAAATCATTGCTTTAGCAAATGGGGTTTCTACTTACAAAATGTTCAATGGACACAGAGGAATTAATCATCCTGTTATGAATGTCATCTCTGGAAAAGGGGAAATCACTTCTCAAAACCATGGTTTTGCAGTTAATAGAGAAGAATTGGAGCAACACGATGATCTTGAAATTACACATTACCATATTAATGATAACACAGTTGCAGGAATGAGAATGAAGTCGAAAAACTGTTTTTCTGTACAATACCATCCAGAGGCTAGTCCTGGACCTCACGATTCAAGTTATCTATTTGATATTTTTATTCAAAATATTGCTAATAGCAAAAATTAATTATATAAAAAAGGATTGCAATTTTTTGCAATCCTTTTTTTAATCATCACTTGTGAACTTTTCATATAGATTTTCAAATTCTATATTATGTCTTAAAAAATCACTATTCGTAATATACCATCGATTAACCATGTCTCTCTTCTTGATTTGTATTTCATACAATGCATCAAAAAAAGCATTTTTACTTTTGTTATATTTTCTAACTTCTGAATTGTATTCTTCAATAGCTATGGCATCATTACTTTCAATAAAGATTGTTTTTTTCTTTTGAAAATTTTCTGAAGTTTGTATGTAATCATTATATAATGGTAATAATGTTTCATTTTGTTTTGTATAGAATGAAATTAGCTCTATGTTCGCATCATTTAATGATGTATCGGTGTAGTCATTCTTGTAAAGTTCTGTTTTAACTAAGGATTCTTTGCTTATTTGATTAATATAATCCATACAACGGCTGACATCTGCAATATTTTTTGCTTTCATCAATTCCATAAGCTTGTCATCTAATACATTTAATTTATAAAAGATAAGGTTTTGATAGGCGTCGTATTCAAATACATTTTTCTTATTAAAAAAACGTATAATGATATTAAATTTTAATCCAAAATCTCTTTTGCTGTTCTCGTATTCTAAAATTGCCTTGTAATATTCTGCAATTTCCATCTCTTTGTAAGCAAAATTCTTAAAGATGTCAACATAATCTAAAGCACTTTGAACTTGATAATCATTAAGCTTTAAAGATTTGTTTTTTAATAATGTAATTGTTTTGCTATTTAGTTTTAAAAAATCATCTCTTAATTCAGTGTCCCCATTGATGCCTTTGTCATTAGTTAATAGGTTTACTTGCAGTGATTCTAGTTTTTTGTATATTCTTTCTAATGTGACTTGAATTCGAGTATCAGGACTTGCGTCAATTATTGATGTGGAATATTCCATCAATGATTCTTTCACATAAAGCTCATTCTTACCAAAATCTTTTATATAAGCTTTAGGATTTCTATAGTCTTGTGAATAGCTTTTGTTGATATAAAATATCGAAACAATCACAATGCAGAAGATGCATTTAATTAATCTTTTTAGATTGTGTGATTGTATAATTTTACTCATTCGAAGACGTTGTTTTAATAATTCTGCAATAAAAGTAAACATTTTATTTTAATAAACCAAATTACTTTTATCTATAAAGTGTAAATATAGCCGATAAAAAGCATTGTTACACATATAATGTAGGTAAAGTATTTCAAATATTATATGTTCTAATCTTTAGTTTTTCTTTTGTTGCTTAAACTGTTTTAAGTACTAAATCGATTGAGTTTATAAGTTTTTATAAAAAGGGAGTTAATTAATTTTAACTTATGCTTAAATTTGTGTGCCCTTTTTTGGCAAAAATGCAATTATCTAACTAGTAAATGAACATAAATAATGAGTATTATTATTAAAGTACACGCAAGACAAATATTGGATTCAAGAGGAAATCCAACAATTGAAGTAGATGTAGTAACTGAAAATGGAGTTCTTGGTAGAGCTGCCGTTCCAAGTGGAGCTTCTACTGGAGAACACGAAGCAGTTGAGCTTCGCGATGGAGGTAAAGCCTATATGGGTAAAGGAGTTATGAAAGCAGTAGAAAACGTTAACTCTAAAATTGCTCCTGAATTATTAGGAACTTCTGTTTTTGAACAAAACCATATTGATCAAGTAATGATCGAATTGGATGGGACACCAAACAAATCTGAATTAGGAGCTAATGCCATATTAGGGGTTTCTTTAGCGGTAGCTAAAGCAGCTGCCAATGAGCTTGGATTACCATTATACCGTTATGTAGGGGGTGTTTCGGCTAACACTTTGCCTGTTCCAATGATGAATATCATCAATGGTGGATCGCATTCAGATGCTCCTATTGCTTTTCAAGAGTTTATGATTATGCCAGTTAAGGCTACTTCTTTTTCTCATGCAATGCAAATGGGTACAGAAATTTTCCATAATCTTAAAAAAGTATTACACGATAGACAACTTTCTACAGCTGTGGGTGATGAAGGTGGTTTTGCTCCTAACTTGGCTGGAGGAACGGAAGATGCTTTAGATACTATCAAAAAAGCTGTTGAAAACGCAGGTTATAAATTTGGTGATGAAGTGATGATTGCTTTAGATTGTGCTGCTTCTGAATTCTATGTTGATGGCAAATACGACTATACTAAATTTGAAGGGCCTAATGGTAAGATTAGAACTTCTAAAGAGCAAGCAGAGTATATGGCAGAATTAGCCTCTAAATATCCTATTATCTCTATTGAAGATGGTATGCAAGAAAATGATTGGGAAGGTTGGAAATATTTAACTGAATTAATAGGTAATAAAACTCAATTAGTAGGAGATGATTTATTTGTTACTAATGTAGAGCGTTTATCTACAGGAATCGAAAAAGGAATTGCTAATTCAATCCTTGTAAAAGTAAATCAGATTGGTACCTTGACAGAAACTATCGCTGCGGTAAATATGGCTAAAAATGCAGGTTATACTTCTGTAATGTCACACCGTTCTGGTGAAACCGAAGATAATACGATTGCTGATTTGGCTGTAGCATTGAATTGTGGGCAAATCAAAACAGGTTCTGCTTCTCGCTCTGATCGTATGGCTAAATACAATCAATTGTTACGTATTGAGGAAGAATTGGGGGATACTGCTTATTTCCCAGGCTTAAATGCATTCAAACAAAAATAATTATTAGTTGAAATGCAATAATTTCAATTGGATAAAAATCAAAAGGATTAAGGGAAACTTTAATCCTTTTTTATTGTTTTTAAAATTCCTTGAATGCCTACTTGTTTAATTCTATAGGTAGAATTCAGCTTGGATCCCATACAGGCTTCTAAAAGAGCAAGCTTTAATCTATACTAATCTTGCAAACTTTATAATAAATTTAAGGAAATCGTTATCAAAAATCTTTTTTAATTCATTTGGAATTCCATATTTTTGTTTAATTATTAATTATCAGACTTAATTTCCAATTTATATCATGTCAAAAACAGCAATATTAGAATATGATGGCAAGAAGTATGAGTTTCCTGTAATCGTAGGAAGCGAAAACGAACCAGCTATTGATATTAACAAGTTACGCGATTTAACAGGCGCTATTACCCTAGATCCAGGGTATAAAAATTCAGGATCTTGCGAAAGTAAAATCACTTTTCTTGATGGAGAAGAAGGTATCCTTCGTTACAGAGGTTATGCTATTGAAGATTTAGCTGAAAAAGCAAACTTTTTAGAAGTTTCTTATTTAGTTATTTTTGGTGAATTGCCAACTAAAGAGCAATTAGAGCATTTTGAAAATGACATCCGTAAATATACTCTTGTAAATGAAGAAATGAAAAACATCATTGATGGTTTTCCTAAAACAGCACACCCAATGGGAGTGTTATCTTCTTTAACTTCTGCTTTAACTGCTTTTAATCCTAAAGTAGTAAATGTTGAAAATGAAAAAGAAATGTATGAAGCTGTTTGTAAAACAATGGCTAAATTCTTAGTTATTGCTACTTGGACGTACAGAAAAATGATGGGTTATCCATTAAATTATTATGATAACACTAAAGGGTATGTAGAGAACTTCATGCACTTGATGTTTGAATTACCAACAGGACCTTATACTCAAAATCAAGTTGTAATTGACGCTTTAGACAAATTGTTTATTCTTCATGCGGATCACGAACAAAACTGTTCTACTTCTACAGTGAGAATTGTAGGTTCGTCTCATGCTGGTTTATTCGCATCTATTTCTGCAGGGGTTTCTGCGCTTTGGGGGCCACTTCATGGAGGTGCAAACCAAGCGGTATTAGAAATGCTTGAAGAAATTCAAAAAGATGGTGGCGATGCGGACAAATACTTAGCAAAAGCAAAAGATAAAAATGACCCTTTCCGTTTGATGGGCTTTGGACATAGAGTGTACAAAAACTTTGACCCAAGAGCAAAAATCATTAAAAAAGCAGCTGATGAAGTATTGGCTACTTTAGGAGTAAATGATCCTATTCTTCAAATTGCTAAAAAATTAGAAGAATCTGCTTTAGTTGATGAGTATTTCGTTTCTAGAAAATTATATCCAAACGTTGATTTCTATTCAGGTATTATCTACCGTGCATTAGGAATTCCAACAGATATGTTTACTGTTCTTTTTGCAATTGGTCGTTTACCAGGTTGGATTGCACAATGGAAAGAAATGCGTATCAATAAAGAACCTATCGGAAGACCTAGACAAGTTTATACAGGTTATCCTTTAAGAGATTTTGTAGCAATGGATAAAAGATAAATAAAAAAGCGGTTTCAATTTGAAGCCGCTTTTTTTGTATTTTTATTTCACTTAATTGTAAAGATGATGATTATGGAGTTAGCAGTTAAAAAAGAGGAGTTAATAAAGTGGATACAAAACAGTAAAGACGAAGATGTGATAAATAAAATTATAGCCTTAAAATCTGATATAGATAAACAAGTTGTAATTCATACAATAAATGGATGTCCAATAGGGAGGGAGGAATATGGTA
Organism: Flavobacteriaceae bacterium; assembly: GCA_947378465.1. Classification (GTDB taxonomy): domain Bacteria; phylum Bacteroidota; class Bacteroidia; order Flavobacteriales; family Flavobacteriaceae; genus Flavobacterium. The sequence goes on along the minus strand of CANCJZ010000048.1, from coordinate 568 downwards.
TTTTACTTAATGAAGCGGATAATAGAATATCTTCGGGTGAATATACTACTGTTGAAAATTTAGAAAAAGAGATTGAAGATTGGTAAATTATGTAACTCAATCCAATGATTTCGTTTTACATGAAAAGTAACAACAATCTAAATGCCCTTTTTAATTAGAAGCGAATTAGTCTCAAATTGTATATAATGAAATATCATAATTAGGGTATTCCACTCTAATATAAATTCGTTTCAATTCTAATTTCAGGAAATAATTAGAAACATCTGCATTCCTTTCAATAAACTATTTATTTGTCTCACATTTTAGAAATTAGAATCCTTCAAATTTTCGACTCTCGCCAAAAACCTTCCAAACTCAAAAAAATCAAAAGTTAATTTATTTTTATAAATCTTTAGAAAGCTTCTCATAATCGGAAGCTTTTTTTATATTTGCTCAAAGCCAAAACTATCTTATGCTACAATTAAATGTAAAAAACGAAAGCGCTCGTTTGAGGGCCGTGGTCTTGGGGTCGGCCATAAATAATGGACCAACTCCTACGGTGGATGAAGCCTATGATCCGAAATCATTA
>CANCJZ010000047.1 GCA_947378465.1 Flavobacteriaceae bacterium | reverse complement strand
TTGTAGCTCACTCCACCAACATCCGATACTTGCACAAATACAGTACCCACCGTACCCGTTTCATTAGTTCTATACGTACGCTCTAAAGTAGCCAGTGTTTTATTATTTACATTAATTGAGCGCTCCCCTGTCCAACCTAAGTTTTTATTATCATCACCAAAGATTAAATAACTAGCAGTTGTTGCAGAAGGAACTAACTTCACAGGGTTATCCATATTAGAAGTTGCCATTCCTCCTGAAATATCAGAACTTATAGCCACCAAAGATCCAACATCAGTACTCATTGATTGTCGTTGATCCAAACCGGAACAATAATCTCGAGCAATACCAGTAATTCTGTTCCAATAACTAGTATAGTTATAGACTTGATTATCGTTGGAATCTAAATAGGCTTTAGTGGTAAAACTAGGATTGTTAAGAATCTTTAAAGTAGTACCATATTTAATGGCGTGCGTACTTCCAATTCTTAAATCTTCATCCGCGGTTAAAATTCTATTGAAGATGAATATTTCACTAATACTTCCTTTCCAGAAATAGTTATTGGCATAACGCTGATAGCCTATACCATAACTATCGGTACTGGTATTCATAGACAAGGTTCCTGTGGCGGCTATATCTAAATTAGAATTAATTGCAGAGCTTGTGGCTCCAAAAACTTTTCCATAAATAAGCCTTGAAGAATTCGCTGGGGCAAAACCATTGGTCAGATTAACCGTTCCACTAGAACGATCTAGAGTTGCATCCAATGAAGTTTCTCTTTGGGTTATGGCAAACATAGCTCCAGCTACACCACCAGAACCTCCATAAGCAAAAACGGCAGGCCAATACGTGGTTGGTGCTGGATTATAATAAGTAGTTGCAAGTGTTCCGACGGTTCTAACTGATGATCCTAAAGGCAATCCTGTATAAATATCATTAATCAAACAATCATTGGATCCGTCAAATTCAAGTGATGGATTAAAATTGACCACACTCTTTTTATACGTAGGTCTACTAGCCACTGTTGATTGAATAACATCTGCTTGATATTGGCTATTGTCCGTCCAAACTTGAACAGCATCCCCATCGTTTGCAGCATCATAATAGTAAGCGTTATCGGTGTATGTACCTACCTCAGCCGTATACCATCGCACTAATCCGCTGGTTACTCCTCCAGGAGCCGAATTAACATACGCCACTGCAATGTATTGATTGTTGGCCAAGCTTACATTATTAAAAGTTGCTAAACCTCCTAAGATTGAAGTAGCTTGATAAATAGTAGCTGCTGTAAAATCTGTTGGAGAATTACCTACTAATAAACGAACTTCTTGGGTTGGACGGAATAAGATTTGCCCTGCTTTTCCAATAATAAACTGCATAGTACCAATTCCTGTTCCTACTTTTTGAACCTGCCATATTCTATTTAATTTTTGAAAACATTGAGCTGCTGAACTCATAGAAGCAGGCATATTGGTGGTGTTTGCACTAAAATTAGCCCCATTGTGCGCAATAAAGAGGTATGATTTATCTGCGGTAAAATTAGTCGAATTAGTATCATTGATATTCGCTATAGTGCCTATACCAAAACGCATAATATCATTGCCGTCAATAGAGTTGGATTGTTTTTGATTTAATGAATTACAATCGTCACGAGCAATAGCGGTCATATCATTATTAAAATTACCATTGGCCCCTTGATTAGCAGTTGCAAAATCCCAAACAGTAGAGCCATCAGAGGCTAAATAGTTTTGAGCGACAACCGTTTGATCTAAAGTGAACCCCCATTGTACTGCTAAATACGACTGAACTTTCAATCGTTCGGCATTAGAGAGCTTGACATTATAGACCAAGAATTCATTGAAATCAGCCATATTGTAGGCATCCACAGCCCAATTGGATCGACCTATATAATTATTAGCACGCGAAATTATATTAGGGATAGTAACATTACCAGAAAGAGCCAAAGGCTTTGAGTCGGCAAACAACTTCGTTATTGAAGCAGTACCAACAGTTCCAGCATCAATAGAAAACTCAAACAAATTAGTTGTATTAATCGTGATTCCTCCAGTTACTATCTGTTGTCCAGCAGTAGAGCCGCCGTTATAAACTTGTACTCCCAAATTACTGGTTGTACTCTGTCTGCTGAATTTTATGTTATCATTCACAGGGCCATTTCCAAAATCAAATATACGGGCATAACTGGCACTGTTTTTAAATTTAGAAACCGCAAAATTGTGAAAACCAGCAGTAAAATTATTAAACCCAGCAGAGAAGCCGAAGTAATCATCTACTCCATCCAAACTTACGATAGGATTATAGTTACGATTGTTTTCTTTAGAATTTTTAAATAAAGGTCCCGCAGCAGGCAATCCCGCAGCATCTCGTCCATTTCCAGAAATATCAAACCAATTACTTACAATATCGCCTTCATTTAAAGGTAAGTCAGTAGCGTCTAGCCATACATAAGGAACGGTTCCGCCAACTCCTCCAGGAACACCTTGAGTCCAAACTATTGTAAATACAGCCCCATCTGGCAATTGTGAAGCGGATAAATTAAAAGTTAATTCTCCACTAATTAAAGTGGTGTAATCAACCAATACAGCATTAGTGAAATTTCCATCTCCATCCACATCTACTGCTAATTTTGGATTGGTCATTGCTTTTGAAATCTTGAAACCTGAAACGGTGTTGTTTCCTACTTTAAGTTGGATGTTTTGTGTGAAATTGGTACGCGCTACTTTCCAAACTGTTTTCCACATTTTGCCATTACACGAAGTATAAGCAGTAGGTAAACCAGCACTTAAAGGTGAAGTAAAATCGCTATTATCCGTATTGGAACCCAACATCATAAAGCTGTAATCAGCACTAAACCCTGTGGTATTACCTGAATTCCCATTGATTTCATCAATAGTTCCTAAACCCAATCTAAGTGGGGTTTTAGTACCATAGAAACTCGATTTAGATTGTCGTTGGTCTAAGCCTGAACAATCATCTCTTCCAATACCAAACATATTCCATTTGTAAGTAGCATTACCTGTCCAATATTGAGTTCCATTGGAAGATTGATAATTGGAAGCCGTAGTCCCTATACCATTAGAAATTGGCTGTGAGTACTTAAGTCCGTAATAGGAATTCACTTTTAAACGTTCGGAAGCAGTTAGGACTCGGTTGTATAAGATGACTTCGGATATTTGTCCATAGTAAATATACCCAGGAGTGGCTCCAATAATTATATTTTGATCTGACTTAGTATAAGTAACGGTGTTGGAAGAGGTACTTACTAAGTTTTTTCCATTCACATTGATTCCCCAATTATTTAGACCAGAAAATACATTGTGCACATTCCAATCTAAGGCACTATAGTTAAAAGCGGTGCTTGAAATTCCCGTTTTCCCATCTGAAATAGCTCCTGTTGCGGGATTGTATCCAAATCGATCCGTAGTCCCAAAATTTTCATAGATATTTCCATCACTCCAAGTGTAATGCCCATTACTCGTTCCTCCATAGGTGTACATGTGGCCTCGAGTTGCATTTGTTGAAAAAGTTCTACCAAGACTAAATGCCTCTCCAGCCGTATTGGCTAAGGTGAAATTACTGGCAAGATAAAAATAGCTACCTCCATCAAAGTTTATCGTTGGATTGTAGTTTAAAACCGTATTGATTTTTGAAGGAGTACCACTAGCAGTTAAATTAACCTGACTTAAGGATTGATCATTCCAAATTGTCATATTTCCAACAGAAGCAGCGTCATTGGCTTTTAACCAATGTTGCAATCCAGTTGCTATTCCTCCAGGCGCTATAATTTTATAAACAAATGAAAATACTTCTCCATCATTTAAAGTGACATTGTCAAAGGTGGCAATTCCATTCACTAGTGAAGTATAATTATAGGTACGAATGGTTCCAGTAGTAAAATCGCCATCGCCATCTTGATCTACCATAATTTGTATCCCCGTATTATTACTAGCAAAAGTGGCGCTACCAGTATTGGTACTTCCTGCTTTTATACTAATAGGACCTGGACTACCTGTTACACGAGTTTTCCATTCTCTACCAATTCTACCAAAAGTACAGCCTGTAAATAAAGTTGGTATTTCAGTAGATTGGTTGCTTAATGCTCCTGCGTTATCTCCAACTAATAGATATGAACCATCTGGAATCACACCGGTATTGGCAGCATTGCTGGTAGCAATACTTCCTTTAGAAAGGGTTAAATACGTATTGTCATAGGCTGCTTCCGCAGTACGGACTTGACTTTGCGATTGTTTTTGATTCAAATTTCCATTAGCCGTATGACTGGCTAACCCAAACACTCTATTTTGATATCCTGTGTTGAGCTTTCCTGTAGTAGTTCCTTCATTATCCCAAACTACAGTGCCATCAGGCATGGTCCAATTCATTTGAAAATTAGTTCCCCATTTTATCGCCATATAGGTATTTACCTTTTTTAATTGGGTATCATCCAATTGAAACGGATAATACAAATACTCTTGAAAGGAGAAATTATTGATTACTCCAGAACAAGGATTGGTATGCAAACCATAAGCAGAAGTAGTTAAATCCGTAGTGACAATATTATTCAATACTCCTTGAGAAGCAGAGGTGTTTAATCCAATATTAAAATTGGTTTGTCCTGTAGCGGTATATTGAGCCCAAGCACTTGCTATATAAGGCTCGTTGGTTTTATAGGTAATACTAGCAAAAGGGGTGGCATTTCCTTGGATACCATGTAAAATTTGAGCACTATTTTTGTAAAAACCTCGCAACCCATTTGTTGAACACGTTGAACCATAACCAACCAACCAATCGCTATTTGTAGTGTTTTGGAAATGTGATGCAGAGAGTATAGCCGTGTATGGAGTACCTCTTAAAACCAATCCATTGGTATATTGTTTACCTACTGCGTTGGAACCATTATATATTCTGTATAAATCGTCACCATCATGCCGTGTTACGGGGTTAAAATTAATATTTTCCGTATCACTCAATACACTATATCCCGTTCCATTAGAGCCAGTGGGCAAATAAAGCATATCTTGATTGGTACCAATAGCAGATTTATTGGTAATTTTTTGGATTCTATTAACACCACTCACTAAAGTGGTAACAGCACCATCTAAATTCAACCAATCCGTCATTGGAACATTTTTTACATATACATAACGGGCATCCAATCGTGTATCGGCTGGAATTCCATTGCCTTGCCAGTTGATGGTTACAAATTGTCCACCTACTTCTTCGGAATGTTTAACCTTGATATCATGTTCACCAGCAGTTAGATTTACGGATTGATAGCCTGAAGTACAGCCGCCCGTTCCAGAACAATTGACACCAGCTATTAAGTTTCCATCAATATAAAGCCATGCAAAATTATCCACTTGAGACAATCGGAATTGATAGACTCCAGGGGTTGTAATATTAAGTACACTTGTATATTCAATACTAAATGAATCTCCTCTAATTAATATGAATTCATTCGCATTGATGTAATCGGTATAACCATAAAGTTCACCTGTGGCAAAAGCGGTTCCTTGACCAAAAAGCGCAGGGTTATTGTTAATGGTATGACCCCAATATGCTTCGGCTCTCCATCCTTTAACAGTTCCCAGATTCACACCTCCTGGATAGTTCTGGGCCATGGCAGTATTGCAGCACAAAAGCAGCACTATTATGCCATATAAATACTTATATAATATCTTCATATTTATATTTTTTAGATTTTTAATAAAACTCATAATCCTCAAAGTCCAAAGACTTGAGATTATTTATAAACAAAAACGATATTTAATAAAGAGCAGGAAGAAGATCCTAAGCCTGATACATTATAAGTCATCACTCCACTGTCATTAATACTGGTAACAGTCATAGCATTAGTATCATAACTGGTTACATAATAATACAAGTCAGTAGCAGCAGCAAAATACGGAATCGCTACTGGCGCACTAGTGCTTTTTACCGATGGCGTATTGAACTGATTTTTATATAATGTATATAAATCCATTGTTTGTCCTGTAGCAGCAACCGATACATCAATAGCCACTGGAGGCATATAAAAGGATCTAGTAGCCGCAGTGCTTTTCTCTATTCGGATCCATTTTGTTCCGTCGTTATAATACGTTCCAGGAGTTACATCTCCAGCAGTAGCCGTATTAAACACAGACATACCTAGAGTATGTGCGGCTAATGGCGCAAAACTAGTTGTAGCCGTTAAGGCAACTCTAGGGAGTAAAAGGCCTTTAGTGGTAGAGGACAGTTCCAAGATAGCATCACTGTTTGGAGTAGTGGTTCCAATTCCTACTTGAGCGGAGGAAGATAAAACCGAAATAAGCGAGATTATTAGTATTATTTTTTTCATTGTATTAATATTTAAGTTATAAATTTTGTGCTATTTCATTAGGTTATTTGTAGTTATAATGCTTGTATTGGAGGAGGTCGGGGTTGTTCTTTTAATAAAAAAAACAGTCTTTCGGTGAAATCACAAAAGTGTTCACTGATTGTAGTATTTTGATTTATTTCTATAAAAAAACGAAGCGTTACCAACGATGGAATCCCTAATAAACTACGGTATTTATACAATGGTGTAGGGGCCGTTCCTTGACTAATAGTTCGGTCTGAAATAGTATATGGTATGGGAAATATGGGGTAACTGATTCGGTCAGTAGTGGAGGGTTCTCTTTGGTGATATCCGACTTTTATATTGGTCGTTTTAGAGTTTGAATTTCCATTAGTCTGGGGGTTTTTATTTTCAAATACAATGTTGTTAGAAAAACATTTCAGATTACTAACTAAAGTCCCTGATGTAACATAAATTGTAGTAGCGCTAACATAAGAATTTGGCACTTCAAACTTCCCTGAAACGATGGTCCCTTTAGTAACATAAACTTCCGAAGTGAGTGTATTGGGAGCAAAACCATAAATGGATTGAAGTAAACCAGGATAAAATATACTGAACAGCAGTCCTTTCAATAGGAGAAAGAAATTAGAGTGCTGGAAGCTGTTTTTAGAGTTTCCTATAGTAAAAGCTGTATTTATCCGTTTGATATTCACAATTAACCATTTGATTTAAACAAAATTAGCTTTAGTTAATTTTTCTTAAATCTGTTTAATTGCGGTAACATTGTCTATTTTGCTATTATTTTATGAAAATCAGTATAAATCAATTGAAAACTCTAAAATAATACTGGTTCAATAGGTTTAGTTTTTATCAAAATGCAGCATAAAATAGGATGCCTTGGAAGTAATTCAACGCTATTTGAAAAATAGAATCGTATTATTTCAAATGGATTCAATAACGACTGATTGCACACTAAAATTAAAGCAGTACTGTTCGAATATTTCTTGTTTACTTCTATTGTTTTCCTTTTTATTTCTTTTTTTATAAAAAAACCAATAAGCGTTATTTGAACATTTTAATAAATAAAAAAAACGTTTTTATGGATCAAGTCAAAAACCTGTGGAGCAGGATAAATTGGAAATCTTTTACGCAAGTTTTCGCTGGCGTGGAAGGAAGAAAGAAGCTTCTATCGCAAGTTTTCGCTGGCGTGGAAAGAAGACAGAAGCTTCTATTGCAAGTTTTCGCTGGCGTGGAAAGAAGACAGAAGCTTCTATTGCGAATTTTCGCTGGCGTGGAAGCAAGACAGAAGCTTCTATTGCGAGTTTTCGCTGGCGTGGAAGCAAGACAGAAGCTTCTAATTATATATAAGAATGGTAGAATACAGTTTTTGAGTCTTTTTTGTTTTTCAAAAAATCTTCAAAAACAATAAGGCAGTTTAAGTTCAAAACCTTTGGATTGAAGTAAGTCTTTTGAGTATTCACTAGGAACGTTATTCTTCCCTTCTAGATTTAGATGAAGTATTTCATCTTGCTTATCTATTATTTTGAGTTCAAAATGATCTATTATATAACTCGGTAATAATAGTTTTATTAATAAATTAAATGATTCCTCTATGAGTTTTTCTATTACACAAAGTAATCTATTTTTTATTTTCTCCACAACTTTTAATCTTGATCCGTTTTTATGACATTTTAAAAAAACAATGCGAGTATCTGAAATGATGTTGCAAGAATCTGCAATGATGTTGCAAGTTATGAAGTGTAGATTGCAAGATTTGAAGTTTACGATGCAAGTTATGAAGTATACATTGCAAATTATGAAGTGTACCTTGCAAGATTTGAAGTGTACGATGCAAGTTTTGAAGTTTCCTACAAAAGGTATAGAAATGTAGATACCGAATTTTACTAAAACCTAACAATTTTTCAACCAGACGGGTTTGAGGCGTGAATTGAACTTACCTGATTAATGTTGACCGATTTCTAATTGTTTTTTCTTGTTTATTCTTTTTATATTCTTTTTTATTCCAACCCACGCAGGGGTTTAAAACCCTGCGAGGGTTCGGGACGTGAATGACTTTCGTTCTTTTTTATTCCAAACCAAGGGTTTAAAACCCCGCGAGGGTTCGGGACGTGAATGACTTTCGTTCTTTTTTATTCCAACACACGCAAGGGGTTTAAAACCCTGCGAGGGTTCGGGACGTGAATGCCTTTCGGGATTTAGAGGTATAAAATATGTCGTCTCTACGGGATTTATTTTTATCTTAAATCATTTTACTACCAATAGGTCTTCTTTAAAGGGGCTTTTGGATTTCTGTGACATCTTGCTTTTATATTATTTTTTGTAAAAAATCTAAAAAAAATGGGCCCGATATAATCGAGCCCACCCCTCCCAAAAACAACTGTGAATTATTTAAATGGCTATCAAATGGTATCTTTTAGAACCCTCATTCCAAAATAACCGATACCCTTCTAGCTAAATTTAAACTACCCTTTTCATCAGCTGTAAAACTTTTATCTACTCCTTGAGCTTTAGTGTCTATTCTATTTTTATTAATTCCACTGGCGATTAATATTTTATACACATTTTGAGCTCGGCGATTCGATAAATCTTTATTTGTATTTTCTCCCCCTCGTAAATCGGCATAACCGAATAATTTGATTTTTGTTTCAGGATTGCTTTTCAAAAATTGGATCATTTGGAATACCGTATTGGTAGAACCTGTATTTGGAAAATCTTGATTGACATCAAAGAAAATGTTGACATATCCTTTGCCTACCAATGATCGCATAGCATCATTAGAGGTATCGTTTGCAATAGGTTTATCCGCAGTATCTAATTTAGAATGATCTTCCAATTCATCAGGAACGCCATTTCTATTTTTATCGATAAATCTTCCTTTAGCATCTACAATTACGCCATTAGGGGTGTTGTTTTGAGCATCTAAATAATCAGGGACTCCGTCTCTATCCACGTCATTCATCATTTTTTCTAATTCGGCAATACGTTTTCTGGCTTCAACATCCGTAGTTTCGCCTTTATTGGTGTTGTTATATCCTTGCTTTACATACCAATCGGCGTGGGTATCATTTTTCCCTAAATAAAAAGTTAGACCTAATGAAGTGGTGTAAAGCAAACCTGTTAGGTTGTTGTCTTTATTGGACAATGACATTCCGTCCCAGTTATAGTGTTGCCTAACATTTGTTATAGTCGAAAAATCACCAGTTAGGACAATTCGATTGGTGATGCGCAGCTGAGGAGTAATCCCCAGCACTATTCCTCCATTATCCTCGGTTATGTTTTTATAAGCTCCCATTTTAGGGGTAAACTGAGAGACAACCACTCCTCCATGAGCTAATAAATTGAATCGATTGGTGAAGGAATAAAACTGTAATAAGTTTCCTAAATTCACTACTCCTTGCAAACTAACACTGAACTGTGTGGCTTGAAACGGCAGTGAGCCTCCATTGGATTGATTTTGCATTTTATCATAACCAAAATCTAACTTAGCTCCAAATACTTCGGACATCATATATCGTGCTCCAAAAGTGTAATGATTGACTGGAGAAAAATTAAAATAGTTTTTCGGATTGGAAGAGTAATAATTTTCGGTATAAGGTCGTATCGGTTTATTGATGCCTAGATTGGCTTCAATGGACCAACGGTTAAACGAAGATTGATTGTTTTGAGCGACCACAGTCATTGCGACTAATAATAAACTCATTAGGTATATTTTTCTCATAATGCTATTATTTAGTTATACTTCTGTTTACTGGTTAATTAATTTGGCGGTAGCGGCACTTCCATCACTAAAAAGTATTCTAGCGATATAAACTCCTTGAGCATGATTGAATGGTTTGGAAATTGATTTTTTACTATCAATTGCATAATTTTCAATTTCCCTCCCAGTAATGTCAAACAACTTTACATTTTCCATATCCGAAGAAGCGTTAATGGTCAGCACACTATTGTTCAAATTGGCAAAAACATTATTATTTGAAAAATTGGTATTACTTAAAGCGGTATTTTGATAAACCACTTCAAATCGATCCAAAAGAGTATCCGAATTTGTTGAAAAAGTATAACTGCCTGATGCAAAATCATGGTATACTGCCAATAGTTTGTCGTGTAAATACACTGTAGTGGCGTTGTTTTGAAAAATACCTTCTTGCTCTTGAATGTCAATAGTGAAGGTTTGATTGTCGGTAGTATCTTTGGAAACGCCAAGAGTTACCACATCAGAATTGACAAATAAAGGGCGGGCATTAATGGCCAATTGCCTGTCACTATTATCCAATATACTAAACAATTGCGCTGAGCTTACGGAGTTTCTACCGGCATCGTACATACGATCATACCCCAAAGTAGCCTCTGGATAATACCCAATTAAGATTTGACTGAATACTCCATTATCCCCTGAAAGGTTAAGTTTATAACGGTTGTAAACGGTGGGTTCTTGAGTGGAAGTGAATTTATTAAATTGATTATTGTTGTTTGTCATTCGCATACAATTGGTAAAGGTTACCGTACTGTTGTTGACCAATCCCAAGACAACAAATCCTTGATCGGAAGCAATTTTTCCATTAAAGGAATTAGGAACGGTTCCTGGAATAGGATATACAACTCCTGCTTTGGTATAGGCTATATAATCCGATTGCATATAGTAACCAGTAGTTCCTATTGGATTTGTTTTAGATTGCCAGATATAAATTACCCCATCAATAGAGGTGTTATCCGTTAAAAACGTGTTGCCATCAATTGCGCAAGGATAAGGATTCGCTAATAAGTTATGACTCCCTTCTTCATTGGGATGAGCGGGATCGGTTATAATAGTCACAGGAACATCGCCATTATTTGCTATACCGTTCAAAGGAATATTTATATAATCACTATAGGTGTAATTATTTAAAAAAGGTCCATAATTTTTTACCTTAGCAATATACCCTTTACCCGTTGTGATGGCATTAAGGGGGTCCCAATAATAGATTTGTCCTTGAGCCAATGGCCCTGAATGGTACTTATAGAAACCATCTAATATATTGGAATTATTACCAACCGAAGTATAATTATTTCCTAACTGCGAGTTGAAATCCCCAGCAATAGGAGTTCCAAAATACGTATAATCATCTCTTCGGAGGGAACGAGTTTGTTTTGTCATTTGAATTGAGGGTGCTGGAGCGGTATTGTCGCGTTGTGTAACACTCGCTTCACTGGCCATAATTATTTTACCAGACCCCGTTACTCCATATACAATATCCACTGCCTCACCATTGGCAATAGTAATATCTGAATTCAAAACCAATGAATTACAAGCTAAATTGCCACTGTAAGGAGCATTGATCACTACAGGATCCGTAATTGTAGGACTTGATGGACTCCAGCTACTTCCATTCCATGTTTTAGTAACTCCTGAAGAAGTAACTATAGGAGGACAAACATATCCTTTATAGGCTAAGGTGAAATAGTGGTACGTATTCAAATCTACCGCAGCAGTTGAAGTTATAGAGCCTGAAGTTAAGGTGCTGGCAGTTCCCAAAAAAGAAGTTACATCAAGAGTAGATGGAATTTCAGTCCATTGCGAGCCATTCCATCCAGCAATAGTAAGATTGGACAAATCGGATCCAGTTAAGGTGGTCACATTACTCGAAGCACTCCAACTTAGTGAAATTGTTGCATCAGCAATTGCTCCATTGACATCCCAATATTCAACCGCAGATAAGGTTGTTATTGCCGCATTCAATGCTGCTCCAATAGTGGAAGGATTGCTACTGTAATAAGCGCCATCGACACCATCAGTTGTGGTAGGAATTACTTTGGCAGGAGCATAAACTCCTGATTGACCAATAGGCATTATAAATGCAGTGGTTCCTAGCGTACGCACATAGCCATCCAAATAATTGGTGTTTGCAGCATTATTGGCACTGATAGCAGTGTCAAAGATTACTCGTCCATAATGTCCGGCAGTTCGTGTAGTTGTAGTAATCGAAGAACCTCCGAAAGTAAAATTTCCCGCATTACTTGATAAATACAATGAGGTATCATCAAGGATGGAAATAATAGTATTGTTTTGAACTTGTGCTGTTACATTTAATAATGAGGACAAGCCAATAAAGATGAATAGAACGCAATGTCCTATTCTCTTAGTCTGCATAGGTTTAGTAATTTTTTTCAAAATAAAAAGAATTAGTTTATAATAAATATCACTTACGAATTACTTTTACGCTTATCTCTCAATTGGAGAATAATAAAAGCAAATAGCAAACAAGCAAGCACTAACCAAATTAATTGTTCATTAATTGGGGTTGGTGGTGGAGGTGCAGGACCACTTTTGTCGGTAAATCCAGTAGGAGAGTTTTCCGGAGTCGGAGTATTGTTCTCAGCAAAAACAATAAAAGGAATCAAAAGACAGAAGAACACTGCCTTATTGATTCCTGTAGTTATTATATTCAACTTTTTCATAATCTGTTATATTGAGTGTTAAACACATGCAATATTAACATCTTATAAAACAATCATTATCGTTAAAGTTGACTACACATTGTTGATTTTGATAAAATATTAAAAGTAGTCAGAACTCTTATGCTTAATTTCTTGGTTAAAAGTAAAGTTTTCGATGTTCTTATTTTTCCGGTAGGCTTCAGGAGAAATATTGTATATTTTTCTAAATGCCAAATAGAAGTTACTATAGTTTTGAAAATTCAAATCATAGGATATCTCTTGAATAGGTTGACTTGTTTTTTCAATCAAGGTTTTGGCCAATTCCATTTTGCGTTCCAAAATGTATTTATAGGGAGTGGTTCCCATTACATTGGAAAATATTCTAATAAAATGATGTACTTTCCATCGGGATAATTCAGCCAATTCGGTAACATCTATTTTCTCATAAATATTTTCATTGATATAATCAATCACATTCCGAATTCGAAAAGGAGCATCATTAATGCTCTTTTTTTCGATTCTAAGAGGATCAATCTTTTTGTGTTTAAAATTATTGATTGTCAATATCGAATTCGCAATTAAATCTACTTTTCTAATAGGTTTCATCAAAAACCCATAAGGCCTAGTATTTTTGACTTTTTCAAAGGTGATCCTATCCGAACAGCAAGTGACATATATAAAAGGGATTTTACCCAAACGATGAAGATACCGTCCCAGTTTGATTCCTTCATATTCCTCTGACAGATGGATATCAATTAATACTAAATCAGGATTATAAGTTTCAATTGCTTTTACAGCACTATCGTAGTTGGGGATGTTGCTAATAACCTGAAATCCTTCCCTTTCTAACATCCCTTTCATGTCTTTGGCAATTAACAGGTCGCCCTCGACAATAATTATTAATTCGTTTTTCATAGCAAAGTTTTGTTTAGTTTATTTTGGATTATTTTGGTGTATTTTGAAATGCTGTTACACGCCTCCTACGTGTGAGATTGAAGTTTAAAAAAAGTTACGATTTGGAATGCCATTTATTCTAACTTATAGTAAGAATAATGAATGCTTTAAACAGTTCTTTTATGCTTAAAATAAGTTAACTGTATTTTTTCTATTGTCTTTCATCTATTAAAATTGCATTAATTTGAATTGATAAATCGAATATACTACAACAAATTAAATAATAATACTACAAGGATTACTGCTATAAATTGCGAACACATTGCATATTTTGCTATTATTTTTGCTTTTTCATTATAAAAATTGACTTCTCATCTTAAAAACAACCCTCCATAAATAGGATGATAGTGTTTCTATTTTATAAACACGCAAAATTTTATTAAATAAATAGAATTAATCTGGAAAGCTATTTCACAAGAAATGCTGTAAAAAAGCATCATTAAGGAGTAAAATTTTTCATTGGGGGCTGATTTAATGGTTAATTATAATTTTGTTTTATTGTATAAGTAAATATTAATTGACTTTAATAATAACGCAACAAATTTTATTGTTGAAAATCAATATTCAATAACTCGCTATTTAATTTTTTTAAGGCTGTAGATAAAAGTAAATTTTAACAATGTGGTCATTAACCAAATATGCATAAAATTGACTTTCTTTTTAAAACTTGTTTTTAAAGATAAATAAATAAAACATCTAATAAAACTTAATTTTTACTTAAAATAAATAAACATAATTTATTTTTTTAAGAATAAAACCGAATGTTTACTACTATTTAGTATGATATTCTACACGCTTATTAAAACACTAATTTTTTTATAGAATGATTACTACAAAGCTATTTTCTTGTTATTTTTCTGACAATAAAACTAGTGATTAACTCACTACTCTTTTATTGTAAGATATAAATCAAACAGGAGAAGATATTGTTTTAAGGATTTATATTTGAAAAAATAGATTAATTCATATAACAACAACTATTTGCTTATTTTTGATACCCTAATCACTACAGAAATTACAATCAACCATATTCTGTAGTAGATATAAAGCCAAATTTGAAATATGAGAATCATATTAATTATACTTGTAATTTTCACTTCTTGTAATACTAAACACGAAGCGAAACCTAATATAAAAAAATATGACTCAACAAGTATATCAGTAGACGATTCAAGAATTAAGAACACGCGCCAAGAACAATTTCACAAAATTCCTTATAGTTTAAATTATGACTATCTAGACTCTTTATTTACAAAAATAGACCCAAATAAGAACTATGATTATTGGCAATTTGCAACGTATGACCAAAGAATTACAGGAGAAGTAGATTATAGCGTTAACAATCAAGGTGGAGATACTTTACAAAGAAAAAAAATAAACGAAAAAATTGACCCAAATAAAGTTATGGGTATATTCAAACGAGGGCATCCAAGTTATCGTTGTAATTATGCTATATATATACAAAACAAAAAAATACATTATGTAAAAACCGAAGAAGAATTTAGGAATTTTCTTGGTGAAATTGATAATTTAGAGGAAGCATTACTTTTAGCTAGAACATATGGTTATTTAATAGGTAGTGAAAGAAAGTCTGGTGAATACCGAAAAACCGAAAATGGTTTTGAATTACATCTTATAAAACATTACGAATATCCCCCAAGTAAAGAATTAATTGATATTGAAATTAAAAAAGATGGTTTTGTTAAAACCAAAAGTTTAGGGATATATAAAATTGGAAGAGAAGCTAACGAATAAATCATGGTGTATAGCAATGGTCTAAAGAAAATGGCTTTAAACATGATTCATAATTAAACGAATTCTTTACAAATCACCACTCAAAGTCCACAAAAAAAGCCCCACATTACTGCGAGGCTTGAAAATACTAGTGGAGAAGATGGGGCTCGAACCCACGACCTCTTGGCTGCCAGTAGAATCTATTGTGTTAAAATTATTGATTTTACTGACCTCTATATTATACAAAGTCCCAAAAGTATACATTTTTTGACATTTTACCACTTAGAAAGTACACTCAATATATTTTCTTTTTTGAAAAAATATTTTCTTAAAAATTTTGTTTTGACTTAGAACATTTATGCTTTATGAACGCTAATCATCACACATTCTTTTTGTCATTACATTTATATCTTCAATAGAGTAATACTCTTTCAACTGTTTAACTTTATGTTCAAAATTACTAAATGACCAATTGTCATATTCTGCAAGAATAAAACTTTCAATTTGCG
>CANCJZ010000046.1 GCA_947378465.1 Flavobacteriaceae bacterium | reverse complement strand
TTCCGAAGGGAACTCAAGTCCTTCTGAAGTCGGACATTGCCCTTCCGAAGTTGGACATTGCCCTTTCGAAGTCGAACATTGCTCTTCTGAAGTCGGTCATTGCTCTTCCGAAGTCGCGCATCGTCCTTCCGAAGTCGGACATTGCACTTCTGAAGTTGGGCATTGCCCTTTTGAAGTCGGACATCGTCCTTCTGAAGTCGGGCATTGCTCTTCTGAAGTCGGACATTGCCCTTCCGAAGTTGGACATTGCCCTTTCGAAGTCGAACATTGCTCTTCTGAAGTCGGACATTGCCCTTCTGAAGTCAGACATCATCCTTCCGAAGTCGGACATTGCACTTCTTAAGTCGGGCATTGCCCTTCGGAAGGGCTTGAGTTCCCTTCAGAAGTGCAAACGCAAAACGCCACCTCTCTATTTCACTCCCTCTGCTCCCAGCTCCCTGCCCACTGAGCACTATCTGCTGACTAACGCCCTTTACCTAAAATCGCCAAACACCTAAAATTCTCAATTGATTATACTACTTTTGACTTTTAGGAGTTATAAGGTTTATGTTTAAAAAAGGAATTTTATTGATTTTGTTGTTTGCTTTTTCGGCGGTGTTAGCCCAAGAAGTGCAGAATCCGTATAAAAACAAGAAGATTCCTTTTTCAAAAGACAGCATCACCATTGATAAGGTGAGCATTAACAAAAGCTTTTTCAAAATCACCGACCAGCAAGGAAAAGAAATCGACACTTCGTATTATAAGGTGGATTATCAGAAAGCGAAGTTATTGTTCAAACCTAACTTTACTGCCTCGGATAGTTTGGTGGTGAATTACTTGAAATTTCCAGAATATTTAACCAAAACCTACTCTATTTACGATGATGCTCGTATTGTTCCCAATGGCACGGGGAATTTATACAGTGTAAAAAACAACAAGCCCAGCAGCTTTAAGCCTTTTGATGGGTTGACTACGACAGGAAGCATTACGCGAGGGGTGACTATTGGGAACAACCAGAATTCAACCTTGAATTCCAACTTGGATTTACAAATTACAGGCAAATTATCGGACAAGGTGAGCCTGAGAGCTTCCATTCAGGACAGTAATATCCCGATGCAAAGTGGTGGTTATTCGCAAAAACTGGATGAATTTGATCAAATATTTATCGAACTCTTTTCGGACAAATGGAATGTGCGCGCGGGGGATTTATTTTTAGAAAACAGACAATCGAAGTTTTTAAATTTTAATAAAAAAGTACAAGGCCTTTCCACACATTTTACCTTTGGGGACAAGGAATCGAAGACGGATGTTTTTGCCGCCGCCGCCTTGGTTCGGGGACAATATGCCAAAAGCAGTTTTACCGGAACGGAGGGGAATCAAGGTCCATATAAATTGAAAGGTAATAATGGTGAGTTGTATGTGTTGGTAATATCAGGTTCTGAGCGTGTGTATGTCAATGGGATTTTGCTCAAGCGCGGGGAGAACAATGATTATGTGATTGACTATAATGCGGGAGAATTAAAATTCACCTCCCTCTTCCCGATCACTTCTGAAATGCGAATTGTGATTGAATACCAATATTCCGAACGCAATTATACGCGTATGGTTACTTATGGTGGGGTTTCGCACGAGGAGGAAAAATGGAGTATAGGCGGTTATGTATATTCGGAATCGGATATAAAGAATCAGCCATTGCAGCAAAATCTATCCTCGGATCAAGTGGCGATTTTAAAAAATGCAGGGGATGATCCTACCTTAATGGTGGCTCCTTCGGCCTACTTGGATACATATTCCGAGAATAAAATTTTATATAAAAAAATAAACATCGGAGGGGTTGATGTGTATCAATACTCCAACGTTTCGACGGATGTATTGTACAATGTAAAGTTCACCTATATGGGAGCGAACTTGGGGAATTACAACTTAACCAATAATGCTGCGGTGGCCAATATCTATGAATATGTTGTGCCGGTGGGTGGAATTCCGCAAGGAAGTTACGAACCTGTAACTAAATTAGTGGCGCCAACCAAACTTCAAATTGCTACCGTGATGGGGAAAATCAATCCTTCAGAAAAAACCAATTTCGACTTTGAAGTGGGTGTCAGCAACAACGATTTGAATTTGTACTCCCCTATTGACGACGGGAACAACAAGGGAGTAGCAACTAAATTCAATGGCAAGCAACGTTTGTTCAGTGGAAAATTTAACATCGATGCCTTTGCCAACTATCAATTGATTCAAAATAATTTTAAAACCATCGAGCGTTTGTTCACTATTGAGTTCAACAGGGATTGGAACATCACTACCACTTCGGGGAATCAAAGTTATCTGGTATCGGGAGTCAATTTTGATTTAAAAGAAATGGGGACTGCGAAATACCAAATGGAAAAGTTAGATTTTTCGAATAGTTTTTCTGGAACACGCCATTTGATACAAGCGAATTTGAAGAATAAAAACTTTGTGTTGGTAGAAAAAGGAAGTTATTTGAATAGCACGGGGAGTGTGTCGAATTCTACCTTTGTACGAAATCAAACCTTAGGTAAATATCATTTTAAAAAGAACTGGATTGGTTCGAGTTTTAGAGCAGAGAACAATCAACAAAAGACCAATGCGGACCAGCAATTTACTGCTTTAAGCCAACGTTATTCGGAAATTGGAGCATTTATAGGACGAGGGGATAGCTTGAAAGTATATACTGAAATTGGAATGTTACACCGTAACAACGACAGTGTGTACAATGGGGTATTGCAAAGGGTGAACCGTTCGAGTTCCTTTTATATGAAGTCGAAATTGATTCAAACTTCCAAATCGAATCTGTCGGCTTTTGTGAATTATCGTAAATTAAACTTTACTGATCCTACCAAACCGACGGAGCCTTCCTTGAACTCCAGAGTAGTTTATACGGATAGTTATTTTAATCAAATAGTACAAACCTCCTCCACTTATGAAACGGCATCGGGGACTATTGCGCAGCAGGAATTCACCTATTTATTAGTAAATCCTGGACAAGGGGTGTATATGTGGAATGACTACAATGGCAATGGAATTCAGGAGTTACAGGAGTTTGAAATTGCCCCTTATCCTGATTTGGCAAAATATATTAGAGTGTTTTTACCCAATCAGATTTTTGTAAAAACCCATCAAAATAAGTTTTCACAATCATTAACCTTATCGCCCTCCCAATGGATGAATGGCAAGGGACTGAAAAAAACATTGTCGCATTTCTATAATCAAACATCGTTTACGATGGATAGGAAGATACTTCGAAACTCGGGTAATTTCAACTTAAATCCCTTTTCGAACAGCACTGACAATCTGTTAGGGTTGAACAGCAACATTCGAAATAGTTTGTTCTTCAATAGAGGGAAGCAATTCCATTCGGTTACTTATACCTATTTGAACAGTCACACCAAAAGTTTGCTTTCAATAGGCTCTCAAGAAAACACATCGAAATCACATCAACTGCAATACACCCATTTGTATCAAAAGAGTTGGTTGCTGAACTTGAGCACTGCTAAATCCTATTCGACGAGTGTTTCGGACAACTATGCTTCGAGGAATTTTAACTTGAACAGTTATTCAATAGAGCCGAAGGTTTCCTATTTATTTTCCAAAAACACAAGTCTGGCGTTCTTTTTTGAATATAAAAACAAGGCCAACACTATAAATAGTATGGAAAGTTTAAAACAAAAGCGAGTAGGCTTGTCGTTTACTTTATCGAGTGACAAAAAATTCACCTTTAATGGAGAAATATCATTGTACAATAATGACTTTACTGGTGATCAGATGTCACCGGTTGCTTTTCAAATGTTAGAGGGATTGCAATCAGGAAAAAACAATACTTGGAAGTTATTACTTCAAAAAAGCCTTACCGATTATTTGGATATTAACGTAAATTATCAAGGACGTAAATCCGATAACAGCCAAACGATACATACGGGTAATGTTCAATTAAGAGCTTATTTTTAATTTAGAGGCGACCTATTTGTTGTTTTTAATTAAAAAAAATGAACAAAATCCTTATAAATTGCTCAAAAAAGAGGACTTTCACAAAGACCTTTAGAGGTTGAAGATGGGAATCGTTTTTTTAAAAAAAATAAAGGAAAAAGTATTTGAAAAAACAATCAAAAACACAAAGCAAAATCAGAATATAAAAAACGTCAAACGCCTTGTTATTAGTGAGTTTTTTGATTTAATGCTTTTTTACACTCTTGTTTTACAGCTATTTGCAAAATGAAGGATTTATTCTACAATACAGTCACATTGTTAAAAACTAGAGCCGATTGTGGATAAGTTTGGCTTTCTTTTTTGAGAACAAATGACAACCTTTGTAAAGCAAAAAAAACACAACAATTATGTCATTTATAGAGCCAATTTTAAAAGAGAACAAAGATCGCTTCGTAATCTTCCCGATCAAACATCAAGATATCTGGGAATGGTACAAAAAACAAGAAGCTTGTATTTGGACTGCAGAGGAGATTGACCTACACACCGATTTGAATGATTGGAATAATAAGTTAAATGAAGATGAAAAATATTTCATCAAACACATATTAGCATTTTTTGCTGCATCGGATGGAATTGTTAACGAAAATTTAGCGGAGAACTTTGTAAGTGAAGTTCAATACCCTGAAGCTAAATTCTTCTATGGTTTCCAATTGATGATGGAAAACATCCACAGCGAAACTTATTCGTTATTGATTGATACCTATGTAAAAGACGAGGCTGAAAAACACCAATTGTTCCACGCTATCGAAACTTTTCCAGCAATTAAAGAAAAAGCGGAATGGGCATTGAAATGGATTGATTCACCAAGTTTTGCAGAGCGTTTGATTGCATTTGCTGCGGTAGAAGGCATCTTTTTCTCAGGATCATTCTGTTCGATCTATTGGTTGAAAAAACGCGGATTAATGCCAGGTTTGACCTTTTCAAACGAATTAATTTCTCGTGACGAAGGAATGCACTGTGATTTTGCGGTTCATTTACACAACCACCATTTGATAAATAAAGTACCTAAATCAAGAATCACTGAAATCCTTACCAATGCCTTAGATATTGAAAGAAAATTCATCACCGAATCGCTTCCTGTAAGTTTGATTGGAATGAATGCTACTTTAATGACACAGTATTTAGAGTTCGTAACGGATCGATTGTTAGTAGAATTAGGTTGCGATAGAGTATACAATTCATCAAACCCATTTGATTTTATGGATATGATTTCACTACAAGGAAAAACCAATTTCTTTGAAAAACGAGTGGGAGAATATCAAAAAGCAGGAGTTATGAACTCTGATTCAGAATCCAGCAAAATTAGTTTCGACGCCGATTTTTAGTACCCTCCCCCCAAGTCACTAAGATCATTTAGAATTAGAAACATTAGTTTGAATTCCATTCAAGCTCCATTATAATAAACATTAAGACGAACACGCAATATCGTTTTGCGAGTGACGACTTGATGCATCAACAAAAACAATTTAAAACAAATACCCAAAAACAGATAAGGGATTGTCTGTTTTTTAACCACTAAAAAAGCGAAATTATGTATGTAGTAAAGAGAGATGGCCATAAGGAGCCAGTAATGTTTGACAAAATCACGGATAGAATTAAAAAACTATGTTATGGTTTAAATGATTTGGTAGATGCTGTAAAAGTGGCGATGAGGGTAATTGAAGGATTGTACGATGGCGTTACTACTTCAGAATTAGATAACCTTGCGGCTGAAACTGCGGCTTCAATGACGATTGCACATCCTGATTATGCTCAATTAGCAGCGCGTATTGCGATTTCTAACTTACATAAAAACACGAACAAATCATTCTCGGAAACGATGAATGAAATGTATCATTATGTAAATCCAAGAACCAATCAAGAAGCACCTTTGCTATCTGAAGA
Source organism: Flavobacteriaceae bacterium (assembly GCA_947378465.1). Taxonomy (GTDB): domain Bacteria; phylum Bacteroidota; class Bacteroidia; order Flavobacteriales; family Flavobacteriaceae; genus Flavobacterium. The sequence continues at coordinate 10,104 of CANCJZ010000046.1, read as the reverse complement.
GGTTCACAAGGTAATTCAAGAAAATGCAGAGTTCTTAAACTCTCACATCATTTATAACCGTGATTTTAACTACGACTACTTTGGATTCAAAACCTTAGAGCGTTCGTATTTATTAAAAATCAATGGCAAAATTGTAGAGCGTCCTCAACATATGTTGATGCGTGTGGCTGTTGGAATCCACTTAAATGATTTGGAATCAGTAATTGAAACTTACGACTTGATGTCGAAAAAGTTCTTTACGCACGCTACTCCAACCCTATTTAATGCAGGAACTCCAAAACCACAAATGTCTTCTTGTTTCTTGTTAACGATGAAAGACGACAGTATTGACGGTATTTACGACACTTTAAAACAAACTGCAAAGATTTCGCAATCGGCGGGAGGAATTGGTTTATCAATCCATAATGTTCGTGCGACAGGCTCCTATATTAGAGGAACTAATGGTACTTCCAATGGAATTGTACCAATGTTGAGAGTATTCAACGACACTGCTCGATATGTAGATCAAGGAGGAGGAAAAAGAAAAGGAAGTTTTGCTATTTATTTAGAAACTTGGCATGCGGATATCTTTGAATTCTTGGATTTGAAAAAGAATACTGGAAAAGAAGAAATGCGTGCAAGAGACTTGTTCTTCGCTATGTGGACTTCGGATTTATTTATGAAACGCGTTGAAGAAGACAGTCATTGGACTTTGATGTGTCCAAACGAATGTCCTAAATTATGTGATGTTTATGGAGATGAGTTTGAAGCATTATATACTTCATACGAAGCAGCAGGTAAAGGAAGAAAAACGGTTAAAGCCCGTGAATTATGGGAAAAGATTCTTGAATCACAAATTGAGACCGGAACACCTTATATGTTGTACAAAGATGCTGCGAACAGAAAATCCAATCAAAAGAATTTGGGAACTATTCGTTCGTCCAACTTATGTACAGAGATTATGGAATATACTTCAGAAGATGAAGTAGCGGTTTGTAATTTGGCATCCATCTCCTTACCGATGTTTGTTGAAAATGGAACATTCAACCACAAATTATTGTTTGATGTTACAAAACGCGTAACGAGAAACTTGAACAAAGTAATCGACAGAAATTACTATCCTGTAAAAGAAGCAGAGAACTCTAATATGCGTCACCGTCCAGTAGGATTGGGAGTACAAGGATTAGCGGATGCGTTCATCATGATGCGTATGCCATTTACAAGTGATGAGGCAAAACAAGTGAATCAAGAAATCTTTGAAACCTTATACTTTGCAGCAGTTACTGCTTCGATGGAAATGGCAAAAGAAGAAGGAGCCTATTCATCATTCGAAGGTTCTCCAATTTCACAAGGACAATTCCAACACAATCTTTGGAACATCAAAGATGAGGAATTATCAGGTCGTTGGGACTGGGCAAGTTTGAGAAAAGAGGTAATGGAGCACGGAGTAAGAAACTCCTTGTTGGTAGCACCAATGCCAACTGCTTCTACTTCGCAAATCTTAGGAAACAACGAAGCGTTTGAACCATATACTTCGAACATCTACACCCGTCGTGTATTGTCTGGAGAATTTATCGTAGTAAACAAACACTTATTAAACGACTTGGTTGAAAGAGGATTGTGGAATGAGAGCTTGAAACAAGAAATCATGCGTCATAATGGTTCGGTTCAAAACATCGATCAAGTACCATCCGACCTAAAAGAATTGTACAAAACAGTTTGGGAAATGTCAATGAAAGACATTATCGATATGTCGCGTCAAAGAGGTTACTTTATTGACCAATCGCAATCGCTTAACTTATTTATGCAAGATGCCAATTATGCTAAATTAACTTCAATGCATTTCTATGCTTGGAAAAGCGGTTTGAAAACGGGTATGTATTATTTAAGAACCAAATCAGCAGTAGATGCAATTAAGTTTACTCTAAATAATGACAAAAAAGCGGAACCAACCACTGCTAAAGCAGAGCCACAAGCGGTAGAAGTTATTGCTCCAAATGAAACGGGTGAAATGACGGCTGAAGATTTTAAAGCAATGATCGAAAGAGCCAGAAATGCTGGACCAGATGATTGTGAGATGTGTGGATCGTAGTTTTATAGTAATAGAAAAGAGGGAAGAAGAAAATTGTTAGAGATTAAACAATAAAGAAATTCAATTATCAACTCGCTTTTTTATTGATTAAAAAAAGCTACGAATATTCAAACATTTTTTTATAATAAACTTAAAAGACAACTATCTATATAGTTGTCTTTTAAGTTTATTTTTTTTGTAGATATGTTTTATAAATCATTCATTATGAATATTGCATTAGAAAAAAAGAATATTCTTCAATGGATACAAAAATTGGACGATGAGAAAATCAAATATCCACATACGAACATCAATTAATCTAAAAAGGGTTAAACGATGTTTTGGAAGGAAATGTTTATTCTAACGAAGAAGTGAAAAATCGTTTGAAGGATAGATTTTCAAAAAAATAAATCTTAGTACAGCTACCAATTAAGTAGCTGTTTTTTATTTTAATAAAATAATTAAGCAATTCGTATATTTGAAAGAAATTATACAAAGATGTCAAAAGATAAAAAAGGTGTGTACACAGGAATCATAGAAAAAGACGAAAACGGTAACTTTTTCTGCGGAGAATATTTATTAGATTACCAATACACAGTAGCAAGTTTTAAATTAGGAGATGAAATCAACATCAAAACAGTGATTGCCAATCCTAGTGACAAAAGCTATAACCAATACCCTATGAAGTCTAGAAATTTCTTTTTAGCAAACGATAAGAAATAAAGTAATAAAAGCCAACAAATAAATTTAAAACCATGAAAAAAAAAGAATTTACAATTACAGAAGATTTATTAGCCTCTAAAGGGCAACGATTTGCAAACTATATAATTGATGTTATCATAATTTACATCCTTATAATTATAGTTACATTTGTAGTAACTATAGTTTCAATAGCGTTAGATTCAACAGAAATAATCGAAAGATTAAAAAACATAGGCACATTAGAAACCTATCTTATATTCTTTTCAATAATGATTCCTTATTATACCTTATTTGAAGCAAAATCATCAAGGACTATTGGGAAATTCATCTCCAAAACAATGGTTGTAATGGAAGATGGTTCAAAGCCAGATTTGGGAACTTCACTTAAAAGAACGCTATGCAGAATTATTCCGTTTGAAATATTTTCCTTTTTGTCCTCTGATGGAAGAGGCTGGCATGATACTATTCCGAATATCTATGTTGTAAAAAAAGAAGATTTTGAAAGAGAAAGAGAATTGTTTTACTCATTTGAAGAAATTGGAACATCACAAGAATCATAAATATTAAACTATTTCTACCTATTTACTATGATGCACTGGGAACAATTATTATCATTAAAACGTCAAGGAGACAAAGGCAAGCGTTTGCGTATAGAACAAGACGATACCCGCTTGGGATTTGAAGTGGATTACGATCGAATCATCTTTTCCTCGGCGTTCCGCAGTTTGCAAGACAAAACGCAAGTGATTCCTCTTTCAAAAACCGATTTTGTGCATACGCGTTTGACACATAGTTTGGAAGTTTCCGTAGTGGGTCGTTCTATTGGTCGATTAGTAGGAAAAAAAATCATTGAAAAATATCCGCATTTACAAGAAATTCACGGTTATCAAGCCAATGACTTTGGGGCAATTGTTGCCGCAGCTGCTTTGGCGCACGATATTGGAAACCCTCCGTTTGGCCATTCAGGGGAGAAAGCTATAGGAGAATATTTTTCCATTGGCAAAGGGCAACAATACAAAGACCAACTTACAGACAAGGAATGGCAAGACTTAATTGACTTTGAAGGAAATGCCAATGGCTTTTCTGTATTGACCAGCTCTCGTCCTGGCATTGAAGGAAGTGTTAGATTGACCTATGCGGTTTTAGGTGCATTCATGAAATACCCTAAAGAAAGCTTACCCAAAAAACCTACGAATGATATTGCGGACAAAAAATATGGATTTTTCCAATCTGACAAAGTATTCTTCAAAGAAGTAGCTAACGAATTGGGATTGATTTCTAATAAAAAAGGAAATTATATTGGCTATGAACGTCATCCTTTAGCCTACCTAGTGGAAGCCGCTGATGACATCTGCTATACTATTATTGATTTTGAAGACGGTATCAACTTAGGATTGGTTTCTGAAGATTATGCCCTTGAATATTTAATAAAATTGGTTAAAGACACTATAGATACGACAAAATACCAAACTTTAACTACTAAAGAAGATCGAATTAGTTATCTCCGCGCTTTGGCGATAGGAAATTTAATTAATGATGCGGTTCGAATATTTGTAGAAAATGAAGAAGACATACTTAAAGGCAAATTCCCTTTTGCTTTAACAGACAAAAGTAAATACAAAGCTCAAATAGATGACATTATCAAATTGAGTGTAAAAAACATATATCAAAGTAGAGAAGTCATTGAAAAGGAATTATCCGGTTATCAGATAATTAATAGTTTGTTAGATAAGTTTATTACTGCCTTTAATAATCAGCACGAAGGAAAAGCGACGAACTATGACAAATTATTACTAAAGATTTTACCCGAAAAACATCATTTAGAGAAAGACACTATGTACGAACGATTGCTTCATATTTGTCATTTTGTTTCAATGTTGACTGATGGAAAGGCACTATTATATAATCAAATTATTTCCGCTTAAAAAAGTTAAAATTTTGATATTCAAAGAAAATAATTTTTTTTCACGCAAAAATAATTTAAGTTTGTGCAACTAAAAAACAACTTCAATACCTAATTTATGAAAAAAATTGCATTACTTTTAATGATTTTGAGTTCATCACTTGGCTTTTCCCAAGACATGAAAGCAAAGATTCAAAGTTATTTAGAGCAAAACAAAACCACTCTTAAATTAACTAGTCAGGACATTAGTGACTGGTTTATAGAGAGTGATGGAAACTCTGATGTGACGAAAATTGATAATTATTTTATCAAACAACGTTACCAAACTATTGAAATTTACAACGCTGTTTCTAACGTATGGGTTAAAAACGGTGAAGTAATTAACGTAGCTAATCGCTTTTTGCCTAATATTAGTCAAAAAGTAAACACTACTACTCCAAGCTTAAATGTTTTGGACGGATTAAACAAAGCATTTAATTTATTAAATGTTAGTCCATCATCTAACCAAATCATCCAAACTATTAGTGCTAATGAGTTTAAAATTTCGAATGGTGCTTTAACTGAAGATCCTATTTCAGCTGAATTAGTATTTCAACCCGTTAAAAACAACCTGAAATTAGCTTGGAATTATGTATTTTACACTCCTGATTACAAGCATTTATGGAATGTTCGTATCGATGCAGTTAATGGTACCTTATTGGGCAAAAATGATATGGTTATTTCTTGTGGTTTTGATAATCAAGGGAAATCAGCACATGTAGCTGACAAATCTACTCTTTTCAATCAAGCTTTTTTCAAAAATGAAATGGCTTTACCAGCTCAAATTCAAGGTGGCTCTTACCGTGTTATTCCTTACAACTATGTAAGTCCACTTGAAACTTCTAGACAATTAATTTCAAACCCAGAAAACGCTGCTGCTTCACCAAAAGGATGGCATGATGCAAATACAGCAACGGGTAATATCTCTACTTTAAAATATACTGTTACAAGAGGTAATAATGTATGGGCAAGATCTGACTATAGTGGAACAAACCCAACCACCGCTTCAACAACCTCAACTGCTAATGGATATGCTCCTGATGGAGGTGCAGCATTATCATTTGATTTTGCTTACCCTGGAACTTCTGCACAACCTAAAACGTACATTGATGCAGCTTGTACAAACTTGTTTTACATGAATAACGTTTGTCATGATTTATGGTACCAATACGGATTCAATGAAGCTAATGGTAACTACCAAAACAGTAACTATACTACTGTAGCCTCACCGGCTGCAGGAGATTATGTATATGCAGATGCTCAAGATGGATCAACTGCTTCTACTCCTACATTAAACAACTCTAACTTTACAGCACCAGTAGATGGATCGAAAGGTAGAATGCAAATGTACTTATGGAACGTAGGCCCATCATACAAACCACTTTTTGTAATTTCCCCTTCAGTTATTGCTGGAAATTATAATGCAAAACAAAACTTATTTAGCCCTGGACACGTGGATTTACCTATTGCTCCTGCTGCTATCCAATCCGATTTAGTACTTTTTGATGACGGAAGTGCTGATCCTGGTTATACTGATAATGCTGATGCTTGTAGCCCAGCTGTAAATGCTGCAGCAATTAGTGGTCACGTAGTATTAGTAAGAAGATCATTAGCTGCTGCTGATGGAGGAACACCATGTAACTTCACTGTAAAAGTTAAAAATGCTCAATTAGCTGGTGCTACTGCAGTAATTGTATACAATAATATTGATGTAACTGATGCCGGTGGAACTCCTATCGATGTGCCAATTGGTATGTCAGGTGCAGATGCTACAATTACAATTCCAGCTATTGGAGTTTCTAAAATTATTGGAGATATGCTACATGATCAATTAGTTGCTGGCCCAGTAAATGTGAAATTACAATTACCTTCTGACTATGTGCCATTTGTTAATACGGATGGTAACTTTGACAATGGAGTAATTGCTCACGAATTTGGACATGGAATTTCAATTCGTTTAGCAGGTGGTAGAAACAACTCAAGTTGTTTAGACAACGATGAACAAATGGGAGAAGGTTGGTCAGATTGGTTCGCTTTAATGTTCCAAATTCACCCTGGTGATGTTGGTACTACAGCTAAAGGTATTGGTAACTTTGTTGTAAGTCAACCAGCAGATGGCCCTGGAATCAGAAACTATCCTTATTCTACAGATATGACTATTAACCCAGAAACTTTCAACACGGTTAACTTAAACCAAGTGGATGATGGAACTGGAAATATGGTAACTGAACCTCATAACGTTGGTGAAGTATGGACAACTATGTTATGGGATTTAACTTGGGCATATATTGCTAAATATGGTTATGACGATAATAAATATACTGGAACAGGTGGTAACAATAAAGTGATGCGTTTAGTTTTAGATGCAATCAAATTACAACCATGTAGCCCTTCATTTGTTGATGCAAGAAATGCTTTAATTGCTGCGGATCAAGCAACCACTGGAGGACAAGATTACTGTATGATTTGGCAAGTATTTGCTCGTAGAGGTTTAGGAGTTAATGCAAGTTCTGGAGATACTTTCAATTCTATTGACGAAGTAGAAGACTTTACTCAACCAGCTGCAGGTCCAAACTGTGTATTGAGTGTGAATTATTTCAACAATGAAGAATTGTTCAGAGTATACCCTAATCCAACTAACGGTGTTTTAAACTTAAGAATCAACAATTATGTTGGTAAAGTAAGTATTCAAATTATTGACATCAATGGTAGATTAGTAAACGATATTAAAAATGAAGATTTTAATGTTGAAAAAACTTTAAACTTGAATGCTTTACAAACAGGTGTTTATTTCTTAAAAGTTAGTGGAGACAATATCAACTTCACTCAAAAAATTATCAAAGAATAATTTATTATTCCTTCATAAAAAAAGCGACTTGAAATTCAAGTCGCTTTTTTGTTTTATATACTTTTCTTTTCTGTTATAAACTTTCAAAAATAGCAGTAAGCGAAGCTACATCAATCCCACAAATGTGATGCAATTCAGCAACAGTTCCGTGTTCTATAAAAGCATCGGGTACTCCTAAAGTTTGGATTGGAAGAGAATAATGATGTTCGGCAGCAAATTCTAAAATAGCACTGCCAAAGCCTCCTTTTATAGTTCCTTCTTCAACCGTTACGATCTTTTGATAGGTTGCAAATAATTCGTGAAGGAGCATTTCATCCAAAGGTTTGACAAAACCAAAGTCAAAATGCGCAAAGTCATCTGCTTTAAACATGCTTTTTAAGGCCATAGCCACATTATTTCCTATAAAACCAGTACTTAGCACTGCTACACGTTTCCCTTCTTTTAAAGTAATTGCTTTCCCAATTTCAACTTTTTGAAAAGGTATTTGCCAATCTATTGTAGTAGCTCTACCTCTCGGATAACGAATAGCTATAGGATGTGACAAACCCAATTGAGCGGTATAAAGTATGTTTCGCAACTCCACAGCATCCAAAGGAGCGTAGATTATCATATTCGGAATACAACGCAAATAAGCCAAATCAAATACCCCGTGATGCGTAGCTCCATCCTCTCCTACTATTCCTGCTCTGTCCAAGCAAAAGATAACGGGCAAATTTTGCAACGCCACGTCGTGTATGACTTGGTCATAGGCTCTTTGCAAAAAAGTGGAATAGATATTACAATATACTTGCATCTCTTGAGTGGCCATACCCGCAGCCAATGTTACTGCGTGCTGTTCGGCTATTCCCACATCAAAAGCGCGTTCCGGAAAAGCTTCCATCATATATTTCAACGAACTTCCAGAGGGCATCGCAGGTGTTATTCCAATAATGTTTGGATTCAATCGTGCTAACTCTACTATTGTATGTCCAAAAACATCTTGAAACTTAGGAGGCAAATGCGTCTCCGATTTGGTGTATATCTCACCGGTATCTTTATCAAACTTGCCCGGCGCGTGGTATTTTACCTGATCTTCCTCGGCTTGTTGCAGGCCTTTGCCTTTGGTGGTAATGATATGCAAAAACTTAGGACCTTTTATCTTTTTTAAACGCTTTAATTCTTTGATTAAAACAGGAAGGTTATGCCCATCAATAGGTCCTGAATAATCAAAATTCAAAGACTTAATCATATTGTTTTGTCGATGGTTTTTGCCCTCTTTAACGGAAGTCAAATAATGTTTTAAAGCACCCACACTCGGGTCGATTCCAATAGCATTATCATTTAAAATCACCAACAAATTAGCATCGGTTACGCCAGCGTGATTCAAACCTTCAAAAGCGATCCCGCTAGCAATGGATGCATCCCCAATAACCGCTATATGATGACGATCTGAACCTTTTAATTGTGAAGCTATCGCCATTCCCAAAGCGGCTGAAATAGAAGTGGACGAATGCCCTACTCCAAAGGTGTCATAAATACTCTCAACGCGTTTTGGAAATCCAGAGATTCCTCCTAATTGTCTATTGGTATGGAATCGCTCTTTGCGTTCAGTGAGTATTTTATGTCCATAAGCCTGATGTCCTACATCCCAAACCAATAAATCATTAGGAGTATTAAACACATAATGCAGTGCAATAGTCAAGTCGACCACACCCAAACTAGCTCCTAAATGTCCTTCTTTAACAGATACCACTTCAATAATAAAATCTCGCAACTCACGAGCTAAAAGCGGTAGTTGTTCGATATCTAATTGGCGTAAATCAGATGGATTTGAAATATTTTGAAGCAATTTCTCAGACATAGGACAAATGTACAAATTGAATTCCTATTTTTGTTCTATGATAAACATTTTCACCGACGAATACTTTATGAAAAAAGCCTATCAAGAAGCACAACTTGCTTTTGAAAAAGGTGAAATTCCTGTTGGTGCGCTTATCGTAATCGACAATAAAGTCATCGCTCGAAGTCATAATTTGACAGAGCTACTTCACGATGTTACCGCTCACGCTGAAATGCAAAGTATAACTGCCGCTGCCAATTATCTGGGTGGCAAATACCTCAAAGGCTGTACCCTTTATGTCACCTTAGAGCCTTGTCAAATGTGTGCCGGTGCACTGTATTGGAGTCAAATCTCAAAAATAGTCTTTGGTGCTCGTGATGAACAAAGAGGATATCTAACTTTAGGCACTCAATTGCATCCTAAAACTGAAGTTGTACAAGGAGTTCTCGCTGAAGAATGTGCCCAATTGATGAAAGATTTTTTTGGGTCGAGAAGAAAATAAAGAAGAACCATTTTAGTAGCAAAAAATATTTTACATTTACTACAATAATACAAGCTTATAATGAGTTATGTTATTAATTGAGGTACTCAAATAATCATTTTCTAAACGAACGTTCTAATCATTAATTCCTTTATTTTTATGAACCATCCATTTTTCAAACAAGACTCTAAGCCAAATCGTTTTTCAAAAGTACTCCATTCAAGTTCGTTTAAAATAAAAATAATTGCCTTTATCTTAATGG
>CANCJZ010000045.1 GCA_947378465.1 Flavobacteriaceae bacterium | reverse complement strand
AAATTTGATTTTGGAATTGTAGGATGTGAATTGAAATACTACATTACTACTGAAAGACCCGAATACAACACAGTGGAAACACCAACCATCACTGCAAAAGAAAGTGGCAAAACCTATGTTCCAATTGAGTTAGAAAAAACAGAACAACCAGTGAAACCAGGAGACGATTTGGCGAAAGCATTCAAAATCAAAATCATTTATTTTGACTTAGACAAATCCAACATCCGTCCTGATGCTGCAGTGGATTTAGCAAAAATATTGGACGTGTTAGAACAACACCCAACCATGGAAATCGACATCCGTTCACATACCGATAGTCGTCAAACCTTCAAATACAACGAAGCATTATCCGACAGAAGAGCCAAATCAACGATGGCTTGGTTGATTTCAAAAGGAATCGACAAATCGCGATTAACTGCTAAAGGATATGGTGAAACCCAATTGGTAAACAACTGCGCCGATGGCGTGAATTGTACCGAGGAGCAACACCAAGCCAATCGAAGATCAGAATTTATAATTACTAAATTGTAATAATAAAAAAACCGCCCTAAGGCGGTTTTTTTATTTAGTGACAGAATGATAAAGAAGCAAAGTTATTTAGTAATAAAGAGACAAAGAACCATAATAATATGCATACTCTAATTGATAATACCTTATTATCATTAACTCATACCTTCTTTTGCCTAATGCCTATTACCTCTTCACCTACTGCCTAAATTTGTTTGAAAAAATCGTAACGTACTAAATTATTCTCTAATTTTGTCGCATTAAACATTTCCCCAATTGAAAAATATACTTATTATTGATGACGAAGAAAAACTTCGTAGTCTGCTAGCTCGAATTGTTAAGTCTGAAGGATTTGATGTGGTTGAAGCAGCCGACTTAAAATCGGGTTTTAAGAAGTTAGAATCAAACGATATTGATGTGGTGCTTTGCGATGTTAAACTTCCCGATGGTAATGGGGTTGATTTTCTACAAAAAATTAAATCGAGCTTTCCTCTTGTTGAAGTCATTTTATTAACCGCTTATGGCAATATTACCGATGGTGTTCAAGCGATGAAAAATGGGGCTTTTGATTATATCGTTAAAGGTGATGATAACGACAAAATCATTCCTTTACTCTATAAAGCTTTCGAAAAAGGACAACTTCAGAAAAAAGTAAAACAATTAGAGCAACGAATTTCTGATCAATTTTCTTTCAAATCGATAGTTGGTAAATCCAAGGCGATTGAAAATGTGATTAACTTGGCAATGAAAGTGTCTAAAACCAATTCAACGGTACTTTTGACGGGGGAAACGGGAACAGGTAAGGAAGTTTTTGCTCAAGCGATACACGAAAATAGTTTGAATTGTAATAAATCTTTCGTTGCGCTTAATTGCAGTACATTTAGTAAGGAAATACTCGAAAGTGAATTGTTTGGTCACAAACAAGGGGCTTTTACTGGAGCAATAAAAGATAAAAAAGGCTTTATTGAAGAAGCTAATGGCGGGACTCTTTTTCTAGATGAAATTGGCGAAATGCCAATTGAGCTTCAAGCCAAATTACTCCGAGTGTTAGAAACTAATGAATTTATTCCTGTTGGTGATACGGTGCCTAAGAAATCAAATTTCCGCTTGATTGCTGCGACCAATAGAGATTTGAAAGCAGAAAGCGAAGCACATCGATTCCGTGCTGATTTGTATTTTCGTTTAAATATTTTTGAAATTACTATTCCACCACTTCGTGAAAGAGTTAAAGATATTGCTCTTTTAACCCATTTCTTTGTAAATAAATTTGCGACTTCTATCAATAAGAAATCTTTAGAGGTGTCAGAGGAATTCCTTGCGAAATTAGAAGGATACCATTGGCCTGGAAATGTCAGAGAACTAAAAAATGTCATCGAACGGGCAGTGATATTAAGTACAGACGGATGTCTTACTCCAGAGGTGTTGCCTTATGAACTGCAACACCAAACCAGCAGTCAACACAAATCAATGTCTGCTTTTTCGATGAGTAGTGTCGAAAAGTTACACATTCAAAAAGTACTTAATTATACCAAAGGAAATAAAGCGGAAGCCGCTCGATTGCTTGAAATTGGCATTGCTACTTTATATAGAAAATTAGATGAATATAATATTAGTTAGTAAATAGGATGTAATTGGATTTCTATTAAGCCTATCATTTTAATAAAAGCCTATCATTATGATAGGCTTTTTTATTGGTTTAAAAGATGATATAATTAATAAACCACTAGAAAACAGTTGTTTATTTTGTGTTGTTTTTTTGTGGAACACATTTGGCATAAGCGATGGTGAACTAAAAAAATTAGTATAATGAGAAATAAAATAAATACCATCTACAAACAGGCTGAACGTTTTGCTGCTATCACAAACAAAGCCATACTTTCAGGGAATAGTGTTAGAGCTAAAAAATGTATCGACATTGCTGAACGTCTTTTTGAATCCGGTAGTGCTGAAACTAAAAATGTAATTTCGAATGTTTATGTATATTCCGTTTCTACCTATATGGAACTCAAACATTACAACATCGCAACATTTTTCCCTAAATCATTAAAGGCAGAATACCTTAAACAAATCAACGCTACTTCAGTATAATCTTAATTCTTTGAATCATGATGGATGCACTTCTATTAATAGGTTTAGGGATTGTCCTATTCGCTATATGTTATAAAACGATTGACTTTTTTGAAAAAATATAAATTATGATTGCACTATTTTTTGTCGCTCTTGCCGTATTTGGCTATTTGGTTTATGTATTGATTAAACCTGAAAAATTTTAAAATGAATAAGGCTAAACTTAAAGAAATTATTCTCATTGTACTGGCTTGGTTGCTTGCCTTTTCAATGGTCTATTTAGTTTATTTAAAAGCCAAAAATCTATAATAATATGTATACAGAATTACTTGGGATTGTTACCGTTTTCCTCTTAACCATAGTTTTAGCAATTCCCGTTGGAAAATATATTGCCAAAGTCTATACGGGGGATCGCACTTTTCTAGATCCCGTATTTAACCCTATTGAAAAGTTTATTTTCAAAATTAGCGGTATTGATGACCAACAAGAGATGAATTGGAAACAACATCTAAAAGCACTGCTAAGTGTGAATATGGTGTGGTTTGTACTCTGCTTCTTTGTTTTGATTTCCCAATCCTATTTGCCCCTAAATCCTGATGGAAACCCTAATATGTCTGCGGACTTAGCATTTAATACGGCTATTTCATTTGTCGTTAATTGTAATTTGCAACATTATTCTGGTGAATCAGGAGTGTCCTATTTGTCTCAAATGTTTTTGATGTTTTTACAATTTGTATCTGCGGGTGTTGGTATGGCAGCAGCAGCTATGGTTTTCAATGCAATGAAGGATAGAACCACGGATCAATTGGGTAACTTCTATAATTATTTCATCAAAAGTTGTACACGTATCCTTTTGCCTCTTTCAGCTATCGTAGCAGTAGTATTATTATTTAATGGTACCCCTATGACATTTGAAGGAAAGGATAAAATCACCACTTTACAAGGAGTAACTTCAGAAGTGTCTCGTGGCCCTGCAGCGGCTTTTATTGGAATTAAACATATTGGAACAAATGGAGGTGGTTTCTATGGAGCCAACTCAGCACATCCTTTGGAAAACCCAAACTATCTGACCAATGCGGTAGAATTATGGGCTCAGTTGATTATTCCATTTGCAATGATTTTCGCTTTGGGCTTTTATCTCAAAAAAAGAAAATTCTCTTATATTGTTTTTGGTGTAATGACTATCGGCTTTTTGCTGTTAGTGATCCCAACAATCAGCAATGAGATTCACGGAAACCCAGCTTTAAGTCATTTAGGAGTGACACAAGCTACGGGAGCGATGGAGGGCAAGGAAGTTCGTTTTGGGGTGGCTTCTTCCGGCTTTTGGAGTATTGCTACCACAGTGATTTCTACGGGTTCAGTCAACAGTATGCACGATAGCGCGATGCCATTGTCCAATACAATGCAGTTGTTGGCGATGATGGTCAATGCCTTTTATGGAGGTTGTGGTGTAGGCTGGCTTAACTTTTATATATTCATCATCTTGGCCGTATTTATTTCGGGCTTGATGGTAGGTCGAACACCAGAGTTTTTTGGTAAAAAGATCGAAGCACGTGAAGTGAAGATTGCTGCTTTTATTGCAATTTTGCACCCTTTGTTAATCCTTGCAGGAACTGCTTTAGCTTCTTACTTTGCGGCTCATAATACGCCTATGGGATATTGGTTCAATGGCAATGCAACCGCTTGGTTGAACAATCCTTCCCACCACGGTTTTTCAGAAATGCTTTATGAATATACCTCCAGCGCTGCCAACAACGGTTCGGGGATGGAAGGTTTAGGAGATAATAATCCGTTCTGGAATATTACTACAGGGATAGTATTGTTGTTGTCACGTTTTATTCCAATCATTGGTCCTTTGGCAATAGCAGGTTTGTTAGCCAATAAAAAATACATCCCTGAAAGTGCTGGTACTTTAAAAACGGACACCCTTATTTTTGGAGTAATGGTATTTGCAGTGATCGCTATTATTGCCGCTTTATCGTTCTTCCCTGCTTTGGCATTAGGACCATTAGCGGAATATTTCACGCTTAAATAGTGTTCCTTTTTTCTTTAAAATTTATAATACAATAAAAATGACTAAAAATAATTCCAATTCATTATTTGAGAAAAAGCAAGTGAAAGAGGCCCTTTGGCAATCTTTAGTAAAGCTGCATCCGAAAGTAATGTTCAAAAATCCGGTAATGTTTACCGTTGAAATAGGAACTGCTATTATGCTTGTTGTCTGTGTTTCCATTTTGTTTGGAGCACAAGGACAAGGTAGTTTTGCATATAATTTCTTAGTGTTTGTCATTCTTCTATTAACGCTATTGTTTGCCAATTTTGCCGAAGCTATTGCTGAAGCTCGTGGGAAAGCACAAGCCGATAGTTTGAGAAAAACACGAGAAGAAACTCCAGCCAAAAAAGTCTCTGAGTTGGGTAAAATCTATGCCGATCAAATTCAAATGGTGTCTTCTTCTCAATTGAAAAAAGGAGATCTGTTTTTCTGTGAAGCAGGAGATGTTATTCCCACCGATGGTGAAATTATCGAAGGTTTAGCAACTATTGATGAAAGTGCTATTACAGGGGAAAGCGCCCCTGTAATTAGAGAGGCGGGAGGCGATAAAAGCTCCGTAACCGGTGGTACTAAAGTACTTAGTGATAGAATAACGGTTAAAGTAACTACAGAGCCAGGGGAATCTTTTTTAGATAAAATGATTGCCTTAGTGGAAGGAGCAAGCCGTCAAAAAACTCCTAATGAAATTGCATTGACCATTCTTTTGGCTGCCTTTACGCTCATCTTTGTGATTGTTTGTGTTACGCTTAAACCGTTTGCAGATTATGCCAAAGCACCGATTACTATTGCGGCTTTTATATCGCTTTTTGTGTGCTTGATTCCAACTACTATTGGCGGATTACTTTCAGCTATTGGGATTGCAGGTATGGACAGAGCTTTGCGTGCCAATGTGATTACCAAATCAGGGAAAGCAGTGGAAACTGCAGGTGATATTGATGTGTTGTTGTTGGACAAAACAGGAACTATTACTATTGGGAATCGTAAAGCGACTCACTTCTATCCTGCTAATGGGGTGCAACTAAATGATTTTATTCAATCGGCGGTGTTGAGTTCCCTAGCAGATGATACTCCTGAAGGGAAAAGTATAGTAGAACTTGCGGGTCCGGAAGTGGCTCAAAAGCTATCCATTGAAGGCGCTACCCTAATCAAATTCACAGCCGAAACCCGAACCAGTGGAGTGGTGCTTAAAGACGGCACCAATATTCGAAAAGGTGCTCAAGATGCCGCTAAAAACATTTCGGAACAAGCCGGAAATAGATTTCCTGACGATACCGCTCAACAAGTAATTACAATATCCTCTAATGGTGGAACTCCTTTAGTAGTAATCAAAGACAGTAAAGTGCAAGGAGTGATTGAACTTCAAGACATCATCAAAACGGGTATGAAAGAACGTTTTGAGCGTTTGAGAAAGATGGGTGTTAAAACAGTTATGGTTACGGGCGACAATCCTTTAACGGCCAAATTCATTGCGGAGAAAGCTGGCGTTGATGACTTTATTGCCGAAGCCAAACCGGAAGATAAAATGAATTATATTAAAGCAGAACAACAATTGGGCAAACTTGTCGCAATGATGGGCGATGGGACCAATGACGCTCCTGCTTTGGCGCAAGCCGATGTAGGTGTGGCAATGAACAGTGGAACTCAAGCTGCTAAGGAAGCCGGTAATATGGTCGATTTAGATAATGATCCAACGAAATTGATCGAAATTGTAGAAATAGGGAAACAACTACTAATGACGCGTGGAACCTTAACTACCTTCTCAATTGCAAATGATGTGGCGAAATACTTCGCGATTGTTCCTGCCTTGTTTATTGCTACTATTCCCGCTTTACAAGGGTTGAATATTATGCGTTTGCACAGTCCTGAAAGCGCTATTCTATCGGCGGTAATTTTTAATGCCATCATTATTCCGGTTTTAATTCCTTTGGCTTTAAGAGGGGTGGAATACAAACCTATAGGAGCCAGTGCTATCCTTAGAAGAAACCTTTTGATTTATGGATTGGGTGGGCTTATTGTCCCATTTATCGGAATCAAATTAATTGACCTTCTGGTCGCAATATTCATTTAACAAGTAAACAAAATGAAAAAACTAATATCCATACTACTTTTCTCCTTACTGCTCATTGTGCTGTTTGGAGCCTTATATCCAGTGATGATTTGGGGTATTGCTCAATTCGCTCCCAATCAAGGGAAAGGAGAAACTATTGAAGTCAAAGGTAAAACGGTAGGTTATAAAAATCTGGGACAAAACTTTGATCAACCCAATTACTTTTGGGGACGTCCTTCAGCTGTTGATTATAAAACGGATGGTAGTGCAGGGAGTAA
The DNA here is from genome assembly GCA_947378465.1 of Flavobacteriaceae bacterium. Taxonomy (GTDB): domain Bacteria; phylum Bacteroidota; class Bacteroidia; order Flavobacteriales; family Flavobacteriaceae; genus Flavobacterium. The sequence goes on along the minus strand of CANCJZ010000045.1, from coordinate 9,397 downwards.
CAAAGGACCTACCAATCCCGACTATTTGAAACAAGAACAAGAACGATTGGATCATTTTCTAAAAGCCCATCCGTATTTGAAAAAAGGAGACGTGCCTTCAGAAATGATTACTACTTCAGGCAGTGGATTGGACCCTGATATTACCCCTCAAGGAGCTCTAATACAAGTCAAACGTATTGCAAAAGCAAGAAACTTATCTGAAGAAAAATTAATACATTTGGTACAAAGCAAAATTAATCAACCCAAGGTTATGGGTACTCCAACGGTTAATGTGTTGGAGTTGAATGTCGCTTTAGATCAATTAAAATAAACAAAACAAACTAACAAAATTTCAATTAATTAAAATGAAAAAATCAATTTCTATGGTAGTTGCACTGCTTTCCAGTGTTACTATTTTAGCTCAAGAGCAAGTCGCAAAAGACACGGTTAAAGTACCGTTTGAAGGGATGGATCAAACCTGGCAAAATGGTGCCGATCGCAGAACTAGTCCTGTGTTAACCAGTAAATACTTTACAGGTAGTGTCATGATTGATGGTAATTACACCCACTCATTCAACAATCCTAATGACAATACGGTAGTCGGTTCAACGGCCTTGGCTCGTAACAATGAAATGCAAATTTCAAGTGCCAACTTGGGTGGGGATTTTACTTATGGTAATGCTCGTGGGCGTATCATGACGCAATTTGGAACACGTTCAACAGTTATTCCTCGGAATGATTTTAGTGTGTACAGAGGACAATACGATATGGCAACGATGTACCGCTATTTACCAGAAGCTTATGCGGGATACCATTTTAATAAATGGTACGGAATCAATGTGGATGCAGGGATGTTCATGTCGTATGTAGGACTGAATTCCTATTACCAAGTGGAGAATTGGGAATACCAAGCCTCTTTTACATCCGATAATACACCGTGGTTTTTTAATGGACTTAGAGTTCAGATATATCCAACTAAAAAATTAAAAGTGGAAGCATGGATCATCAACGGCTGGCAAAGTTATGGTAAATTCAACAGTATGCCGGGCTTTGGTGGAAACATCACTTGGTGTCCTAATGAGGCTGTCAAATTGTTGACCAATGACTATTATGGAACCGATGCCGCTGGTTTGCCAAACCGTGTTCGTTTCCATTCGGATAATAGTTTGTTAGTGCGTTACTTCAACCGCCCTACGGCGAAAGGAGTGAGCCGAATGGCTTTCTCATCTACTTGTGATATTGGATTTGAAAAAGGCGATGGAGTGGGTGGTTTTAAAGGAACCGATGACAATCCTGCGCAATACTTTTTGAGTGGAATGGTGTACAACAGAATTTGGTTCAACAAAAACCATATGGCTTGGACCGTTGGGGGTGGATACATGACCAATCCAGGAAGATATTTAGTGCTTTATCCAACTGGTGATGCGAGTCCACTTCCTAATCCTAACAATCCTACCCAAACGATCGGAACCCATCCGTTCGATACCAATACAGGAACCCAATTCAAAGGTTGGGATTGTTCTACTAACTTTGATTTTATGCCTAATCAAAGCATCACTTTCAGAGTGGAGTTTGTACATAGAGAAGCAAATGTTCCTTATTTTGCAGGTAGTGGTGGCGTTACTTCCCCAACAGGATACACTACGACTGCTTTGCCAGCAGATTGGAAACCTGATTTAGTGAAAATGGAAAACCGAATCATTTTCGCCGTTTTGTTTAGAATTTAATTTCTTAATTTTACTTCCCAAGGTGCTTGAAGATAGCGCTTTGGGAAGTTGCTTTAATATGGATACAGATAAAGAAAATAATGTAAAGCACTTTCTGGATTTAATTCAAAAGTCTCGAAGAGGAAAGTTCAAAGTCTATATCGGGATGAGTGCTGGTGTGGGGAAAACCTTCCGTATGCTTCAGGAAGCACACACCTTACTCAAAAAAGGCATCGACATCAAAATTGGTTATATCGAAACCCACAATCGTAAAGAAACCCACGAGCTACTCGATGGGCTTCCCGTGATTCCACGACGCACTATTTTTTACAAAGGCAAACAACTCGAAGAGATGGACGTACAAGCCATTATCAGTTTGCGTCCTGAAGTTGTAATTGTCGATGAATTGGCCCATTCCAATATTGAAGGCAGTAAAAATGAAAAGCGCTGGCAAGACGTGTTGGAAATTCTTGAAGCCGGAATTAATGTGATTTCAGCAGTCAATATCCAGCATATCGAAAGTTTGAATCTGGAGGTGAAACAAATCACCAATGTTCAAGTGCAAGAACGCGTTCCAGATTCTGTATTGCGATTGGCCGATGAAGTGGTTAATATCGATTTGACCGCGGAAGAATTAATCAACCGACTCAAAGAAGGTAAGATTTATACAGAAGACAAAATCCAAGCCGCCTTAAGGAACTTTTTCCAATCGGACCAAATATTGCAACTGCGTGAATTGGCCTTAAAAGAAGTCGCCAGTCAAGTGGTTCGAAAAGTGGAAAATGAAGTCCCTCAAAAAACTGCCTTACGACACGAAAAGCTCTTAGCCTGTATCAGTACCAACGACCGAACCGCTAAAATTGTCATTCGCAAAACCGCCCGTTTGGCAAGTTACTACAACAGCAGTTGGTATGTTCTTTATGTGCAAACCCCTAAAGAAAGCAACGACAAAATTGCTTTAGACAAGCAACGTCATTTGATCAATAATTTTAAATTAGCCACAGAATTAGGTGCTGAAGTACTAAAAATTGAAGAATCCAAAATCACAGAAGGCATCTTGAAAGTTGTGGAACAAAAAAATATCACTACAGTGTGTATTGGAAAGCCGCATTTGAACTTATTTAAAGTAATTTTGTCTTCCAATGTGTTTAATAAATTGTTGAATAGTCTTTCTTCTTTAAAGATTGATCTTGTAATACTCTCCTAATGAAAATAAAAACCAAACTGAATCTGGGCGTTGGACTTTTGTTCGTGCTGATCATCATTCTTTCATTGTTGAGTACTTTTCATATCTACTCTATCAAAAGAGACACGCAGAACATTTTAAAAGCCAATTATGAAACTTTAGAGTATTCTCGCAATATGCTTTTGGCGTTGGACCGCATTCACGATAACAAATCCAAATCGATTGTTGTGTTCGAAGCTAATTTGGAAAAACAATTAGCAAATATTACAGAAATAGGAGAGGATAAGGCAACCTATAAGCTCCGAGACGACTTTAATCAACTTCGACTTCATTCCGTGACGGATAGTTTGAAATATGAAATACATCAAACCATATTTCAAATCATGAAGTTGAATATGGATGCGATTAAGCTCAAAAGTGATTTGGCCAAACGCACTTCCGAATCTGCAAATACGTGGATTATTGTTATTGGAACGCTCTGTTTTCTGATTGCGTTCAATTTGCTAATCAATCTCCCTAATAATATTGCCAATCCCATCAAGGAACTAACAGCGAGTATCAAGGAGATTGCCAATAAAAATTATTCCGAACGAGTACATTTTTTGGACCACAATGAATACGGTGACTTAGCCCGTTCCTTCAATACGATGGCGGAGAAATTGCAGGAATACCATTCCAGTAATTTGTACAAATTATCTTTTGAAAAGAAACGTTTGGAAACCTTAATCAATAAAATGCACGATCCAATTATTGGTTTAGATTCACAGGAAATAGTTGTTTTTGTAAATGATGCCGCCTTGAAAATAGTAGGCCTCAAAAAAGAAGCTGTATTGGGGCAATCGGTAGCGACTTTAGCGATTCAAAATGATTTGATTCGCTCCTTAATAAAAAATGATGCCTCCAGCCAAAAGATTTTGCCGATTAAGATTTTCGCCGATGGGAAAGAAAGCTATTTTGAAAAAGAACTCGTCAATATTACCATTACACCAACAGGAGAAGAACAAACTATTTTTATTGGGGAAGTAATCATTTTAAGAAATATTACGGTGTTCAAAGAATTGGATTTTGCCAAAACTAATTTTATCGCTACCGTTTCCCACGAATTAAAAACCCCTATTTCATCCATCAAGTTGAGTTTGTTATTGCTTGAAAAAGAAGCGACGGGAGCAATAAATGATGAGCAAAAACAATTGATTGAAAGCATCAAAGAGGACAGCCAACGATTGTTAAAAATCACCGGTGAGCTATTGGATATTTCCCAATTAGAAACCGGTAACATTCATTTGAATATTGAAAAAAGCGATCCCTATCAAATTGTCAATTATGCTATAGAAGCGGTTAAAGTGCAAGCGGAGCAAAAACAAATCAGCATTCAAGTGGATGCCGAACCGAATCTTCCTTTTGTCAAAGCCGATAGCGAAAAAACAGGCTGGGTATTGATTAACTTCCTGACCAATGCGATCACTTATTCCTCTACTCAAAGTCAAATAATTGTCAAGCTCCAAATGGAACACGACAAAGTCAGTTTTAAAGTGGTTGATTTTGGGAAAGGAATTGACAGCAGGTATAAAAACAAGGTTTTTGACAAATATTTCCAAATCCCAGGCAGTAACAAGTCTGGAACGGGATTAGGATTGGCTATTAGCAAAGAATTTATCGAAGCTCAAAACGGTACTATTGAAGTGGAAAGTGAGTTAGGATTTGGGAGTACTTTTAGTATTTCAATGGTAACCCATTCGATCTAATAAGGATCGTCATTATTTTATTTTAATAAAATAAAATAAAAGCCAATTCCTGCATTGGAATCCATAGCAACAGCAATGGCTTTTACTTTTCCGTCAAAAAATCCTTATACCACCAACCTGAGTTTTTGATGGTTCGTTTTTGGGTAGCATAATCAATATGAATCAATCCGAATCGTTGTTTATAGCCCTCAGCCCATTCGAAGTTATCCGTTAAGGACCACACAAAATAGCCATCGAGCTTTGGATAAAGGCTTTTGGCCAACAAGGCTTGTTCTAAATAAGCATTCAAATAATTGATACGGTGTTCGTCAGCTACTTTGCCTTCCTCGACTTGGTCCGGGAACGAAGCACCATTTTCAGTAATTAAAATCTTTTTCACGCCCTCGTATTTGCTGAACTTTCGAATCATTTCAAAAATAGCTTCGGGATACACCTCCCAATTCATGGCTGTATAATACACTTTTCGTCGGTCGGCGGGGATGAGTTTCGCATTGATATAAGGGGTGAAAATACAATGGGCAACGACTTCCCGAGTATAGTTTTGAATCCCGATAAAATCAAAATTCACTTGCATCAATTCACGATCTCCCGCCAATTGGTATTTAGCCACTTTCCGCAGAAATGGCAAATCATCCGTAGGATATCCCATACCCAAGGAAGCTTCGATAAACACTCTATTGAGTAAGGCATCCACCCTTTCCGCTGCTTTAAAATCCTTTGCGGAGTTGCTGTAAGGGGTGATGTACGAACAGGAAAAGGTAGTCCCCACTTCAGCCGTTGGGTCAATGGCCTTTATGGTTCTAAAGCCAATGGCTTGGCACAATGCAGCGTGGTGCATGGCGGGAATAAAGTTTTTAAATCCCTTTTTGCCCGGTGCATGAACACCCAGAAAATACCCCGCACCTGTAAAAACCATAGGTTCATTGAGCACCATCCAGTGTTTGACCTTATCACTAAAGGCATTGACACAAACTTTTACATAAGCTTCAAACCAATCGAGGATACTGCGGTTGGTCCATCCCCCTTGGCTTTCCAATTCCTTTGGTAAATCCCAATGGTATAAGGTTATCCAAGGAGTTATTCCTTTGGCAACACAGCAATCAATCACTTTATGGTAAAAGTCAAGACCTTCCTGATTGATTTCGCCCGTTCCATTAGGCAATATTCGGGTCCACGACAAAGAGAATCGGAAGTTGGTAATCCCCAATTCTTTTATTAATTCAATATCTTTTTCGTAATGGGTATAGAAATTTGCCGATTCAAAATGGTTGTCGCCATTTTCCACCGTGTTTTTTTGATGCACAAATTCATCCCATATGGATACTCCTTTGCCATCTTTGTTGTGAGCTCCCTCACTTTGAAGTGCGGAAGCGGAGATACCCCAAATAAAATCTTTGCCAAAGTTGGCTCTAGCCACTTTTTTATTCATTCTTTTTATTGAAATAAGTTATAATGTTCCGAATGGACCGTTTTTTTGATTTTGCCGGGACCGGTATGGTTTTGCACGATTAAATCAACAATTTGCGCTGCATTATCGGGGTAGTCCACAGCGACAACAGTTCCATTCACAGTCCATTCTACTATTTTAGGTAGGTTTTTAATGCTTAGTTTTTTGACAACTGTAACGCCCATATCTTTTAGCATCGCGGCATTACAATATTGTTCGAATTGTTTTTTCATTGGAATCACCAACAGCTTTTTTTGCAAAAACAACGCCTCGCTTGCCGTGCCAAATCCAGCATTGCACAATACCCCTTCCGCGGAGGCCATACTGCTCAAAAACTGTTCTTCGTTGATAGGGACGACAGTGACATTGCGTTCACGGCGTTTTCTATTATTGTGTTTGGAAAACACCTGCCATTTGATTAATCGTATTCGGCTCAGGACTTTGATAATTTGGTCATCGTCATAGGAGGGAAGGTATACGGTATAATGGCCCTCATTAGTAGGAGTAAGTTCACGCACTTTTTTGCGAATGATGGGTGTAAAAACACTGCCGTCCAATCGCTTGAAATGAAAACCATAGTGGAAGTTGGTAGGCGCATAATTTTGCAAAACTAATTTGCCTATCATGTCCGTTTTTTTAGGTAAGGGGGCTAAAGGGTGAAGTGTGGCTACTTGATTGCTCAGTCCAATACAGTCTTTTTTGGCTTTGATGGCTGCCCAACAGGAAATAGGTTCGAAGTCGCTAATGATCAAGTCGTACGATTTCAAGTCCAGTTTTTTGATTTCCTTTAATAATTTAAGAGAATTCAACTTCATAAAGGTTTTCCAATAATCGACGCCGCCTTTTTTTCCAAAAATAAACGACATGCCTTGAAAGCGATATTTGACAGGCCATGGCAATTCAATATCCGATTGAATACCACTGATTAAAAGGTCTACTTCACCTTTTTGTTGTAGATAGGGGATGATTTCAATGGCTCTGGTAATATGTCCGTTACCAGTGCCTTGCACAGCATATAGGATTTTCATTATTTAAAATTGAGGGGGGTAATAATGTCTTTTTTATGTAAAAAATTCTCGAGCATTTGATGGAATATTTCTTCATTTTCCATTAACACAATGGCATCGTCTTCATCGCCTTTGTGTTTTTTAAAATCGGTTGCTTCGTATTTGAACAATTTCCATTCTTTATTATGGTATTCTAAAGCCGTCAGGTTTTCAATCCAATCGCCTGAATTCATATAAACCACTGCTCCTTTGGGTGTCGTGATGGTTTTGATTTCAGGATGATGAATATGACCGCACAACACATAGTCATAATGGTTTTCGATGGCAATTTCGGCCGTGATTTTTTCAAAATCATTGATGAATTTGACCGCTTTTTTGACGCTGTTTTTAATGTTTTTGGAAAGCGATATCTTTTCTCTACCCATTTTGATCGATACCCAATTACAAAAGGCATTGATAAGGATCAGCATATCGTAACCGTGGGAACCCAATCGTGTCAGCCATTTGGAGTGTTGCATACTGACGTCAAACACATCCCCGTGAAATATCCAAGTCTTTTTCCCATCCAGATTCAATACCAGTTTGTTTTCGATGCGAATGTTACCCAGTTTGAAACCGGCAAATTTGCGCAGCATTTCATCGTGATTGCCCGTGATGTAATGGATTTTAACTCCTTTACGCGCCCAATGCATGATTTTGTACATCACCTGCATGTGCGATTTGGGCCAATAGCGCTTGCTGAATTGCCACATATCGATGATATCGCCATTCAGTACCACTACTTTGGGCTTGACGCTGTTCAAATAATTCAACAATTCTTTGCTTTGGCAGCCATAAGTACCCAAATGAATGTCTGAAAGTACCAGTAAATCGATTTTTCTTTTTCCTTTTTTGTCCATAGTGCTTCTAGTATTGAGGAGTGAATTGGTGAATAGAGACTGCATTTTTATAAATAGAATTGTAATAAAAAAGAGGATAAAAAGTCAAGCTACTGTTAAGTGGCTTAAGGTTGAAAAGAGCAACAAGTAGTATTGTAAAAATGTTCAAAAGATTGAATATTTTGATTTTTAACAAAGATAGAATCGCAGCCATCGGCAAGGATTACCAAATAATTATCTTTAAGTTACCGCAATGTTTTTATCGTTAAGTTTCTGTAAATCGTGTTAAGAAATTGATTGCTTTTTGTTTTTATCATAGGCTTCTGTTACTTTTTATTTTTTTAAATAAAATAAAAAGCAGCACATTTATTTGGTGTTGTTTGAGGATTACATAAATTCTTTTTTAGCTGTATTTTATAGGTGAAAACGTGCATCTTGTCCAGCAAAAGTTAAATATTGGACCGTTTTTCTTTTGGTAAAAAAAACTTTATACATTCGTCTTTTAAACCTAAATCTTTTATAATATGGCGAGACAAAATTTAGTTTCCGCAGTAGTGGATGATGTAATTGTAAATGCTATTTTACAGCATTTAAATGATTCTAGAGAGGCATTGCCTTTTTTGATTAATCTTTCTAAAGAGGATAGAAAAAAATTTAGAAAGATGGGACCCAAAAGTGTTGAGTATGTTACTAATTGTTTTTTAGGAGCTCAACAATTTAATAGCAGTTTACCACAAGATTTTCCAATGGTGGAATTTTCAAAAGATGCGAGACTGTTACAGCAACTGCTCCCTTTGTTGTTGGCTTCACAAGCTTTGACTGAGGGAATTAATGACACAATCCTAGCCCTAGGCTCGGATTGTATGAAAGAAGCCGATGAGGTGTATAAATATTTAAAAATTGCAGCCGTGAGCAGTGCTAGTGCTAAAACACTAGTAGATCAAATCGCAAGAAGATTTGAAGGTCAAGGAGGCGGACCAAGTACTACACCTAATAGCTAAGAAAGTATAATCGTTAAAGAAACCAGCATTTTAAAGCTGGTTTTTTTTTGTTCAAAAGGCATTTGTACTTCGGAAGGGAACTCACCTCCTTCGGAAGAGAACTCACCTCCTTCAGAAGAGAACTCACCTCCTTCGGAAGTGAACTCACCTCCTTCAGAAGTGAACTCACTTCCTTCAGAAGGGAACTCACCTCCTTCAGAAGAGAACTCACCTCCTTCAGAAGGGAACTCACCTCCTTCAGAAGAGAACTCACTTCCTTCAGAAGTGAACTCACCTCCTTCGGAAGAGAACTCACCTCCTTCGGAAGAGAACTCACTTCCTTCAGAAGTGAACTCACCTCCTTCAGAAGAGAACTCACCTCCTTCAGAAGGGAACTCACCTCCTTCAGAAGAGAACTCACTTCCTTCAGAAGTGAACTCACCTCCTTCGGAAGAGAACTCACCTCCTT
>CANCJZ010000044.1 GCA_947378465.1 Flavobacteriaceae bacterium | reverse complement strand
AGCTTGGACCCAACAACGGCTCTTGCTACTGGAACGTATTATGTAACTCAAAACATCAACTCTTGCGAAAGTGTAAGAACAGCAGTAAATGTTGTTGTTAATAGTACACCGATCCCAACAACTGCTGATCAAACTTTTTGTAATGCCGCTACGGTTGCTAATTTAACAGCTACTGGAGCTAATTTACAATGGTATGATGTTGCAACTGGTGGAACTGCTTTAGATGCTACTACCGCACTTTCAACGGCAACTTATTATGTATCACAAACGCTTAATGCGTGCGAAGGACCTAGAGTTGCTGTAAATGTAACCGTGAATATTACAGCGAGTCCAACTGCTGCTGACCAAACATTTTGTACTTCAGGAACAGTATCTAATTTAACAGCTACTGGGACTAACTTACAATGGTATGATGTTGCAACTGGTGGAATAGCTTTAGATCCAACAACAGCTCTTGCCTCTGGAACATACTATGTTTCACAAATGCTAAATATGTGTGAAGGTCCTAGAACTGCGGTTAATGTAACCGTGAATACTACAGCGAATCCAACTGCTGCTGACCAATCATTTTGTGTTTCAGGAACGGTAGCTAATTTAACTGCTACTGGAACTAACTTACAATGGTATGCTGATGCTACTGGTGGAACAGCTTTAGATCCAACAACAGCTTTAGCTTCTGCAACATATTATGTGTCACAAACACTTAATAATTGTGAAAGCATTAGAACTGCGGTTAACGTAAATATAAACACTACTTCGAATCCAACTGCTGCTGACCAATCATTTTGTGCTACTGGAACAGTCTCTAATTTAACCGCTACTGGAACCAATTTACAATGGTATACAGCTGCTACTGGAGGAACCGCTTTAGCCCCAACAACAGCTTTAGCTTCTGGAACCTACTATGTATCACAAACACTAAATACTTGTGAAAGTACTAGAACAGCAGTTAACGTTACCATTATTACATCTTCAGTTGACACTGTTAGTGATATCCAACTTTGCAATGGAGAGAATACGGCTGGAATTAATTTCAGTGGTTCCAATTCATCCGCTAATTACTCTTGGACGAATGACAATACGGATATTGGACTTGCTGCTTCTGGAAATGGAAACATTGCTAGTTTTACCGCTACTAATACAACTACAACTGACATCTCGGCTACCATAACGGTTACTCCTACAGTAGCTGCTGGAACAATAAACTTAGTAGCAAATGGTGGTTTCGAAACTAATGACTTGACGGGATGGTCTATCTTTGGATATGCTGGAACTTCAGGTTGTGATCAAGGTTTTGCTACTTATTCAGGAAACTATGATCCTTGTGGTCTTTCTTCAATGGCTTGTAGTGGTACTCCTTTAGATTTTACTGCTCCACAAGGAACATACGGAATCTCTGCTTCTTTTGACGGTCAAGGACCTATCAACAAAGAATTAAGACAATCTATTACACTACCTGTAAATTTATCGCAAGCAAACTTACATTTCAACGATGAATACTATGTTGATCTTCAAGATTTCTGTGCTAGTTGTACAGGTGTTCGTGTATTGGATGTAAACATTTTGGATGCTACGGGTACTAACGTTTTAGCTACTTTATACAACTTAACCTTGACTCCTAATTCTAATTATTGTCAAGCTTGGACACCTAAAAACTTAGATGTATTAAGTGCTTTACAACCTTATGCGGGTCAAAATGTTATTCTTTCTTATGAAATCACTATTCCAGAGGCTTTCACTGGTCCAGGATTTTATGCTTTAGACGACGTTCAATTAAATGTTAACAGTGAATGTAGTGGAACACCAACAAGCTTTGTCATCACTGTTAAACCTACTCCAACTGCACCAACGGTTACAGATCAAACATTTTGTAATGCTGCTACGGTAGGCGACTTAATTGCATCAGGGACAAACGTTCAATGGTACACTAGTACTACAGGTGGAACAGCATTGGATTTATCAACAGCACTTTCATCTTCTACGTATTATGCTTCTCAAACGGCAAGTATTTGCGAAAGCCCGAGAGCTTCCTCTATCGTAACAGTTAATGTAACTCCAGATGTAACTGGAAATGCAACTCAAACTTTAGCAGATAATCAAACAGTAGCGGATATTGTGGTTAGTCCAACAAATGTATCTTGGTATCCAAGTTTGGCTGACGCATTAGCGAATACGAATCAAATTCCAAATGGCACATTTGTCACTCAAGGAAGCACTTATTATGCAGTACAAACCATCAATGGATGTACGAGTGCAAATCCTTTAGCGGTTACAATTACTGTAACTCTTGGAACGATGTCATTTGAAGGAAATCAAATAGGTATATTCCCGAACCCTGCTTCCACAATTTTGAATATTAGACAAACTAATGGTCTTATCTTTGACCGCATCAGTTTGTTTGATGTGACTGGTAAACTAATTTTAGTTCAATACCAAAACACGAATCAAATAAATGTTGAAAATTTGGCTGAAGGTATGTACATGATTGAAGCCTCTTCTGAAAATTCTAAATTCAGAAGTAAGTTTATTAAAAAATAAGACTTCTTCATTATAAAAATTAAGCCCTATCGAGTCATCTTGATAGGGCTTTTTTTAAACAAATAACTCAAATAATTTTACATCTTATTCAACAATTCATAGTATTCTCTTTCAATACTTTCTTGATGGTTTGGATGTGCTATTCTAACTAACTCAGTGGCACGTTGACGTAAGGTTTTACCATACAAATCAGCAATACCATTTTCAGTAATTACATAATGTATATGTCCACGGGTAGTTACTACTCCAGCACCTTGTTTTAAGAAAGGCACTATTCTGCTTAAGCCTTTTTTAGTGGTTGATGGCAATGCAATGATTGCTTTTCCACCAGGACTCAAAGAAGCCCCACGAATAAAGTCCATTTGTCCTCCTACTCCTGAATACATTTGTGGCCCAATTGAATCGGCACAAACCTGTCCGGTCAAATCTACTTCAATTGCAGAGTTGATGGCTATCATATTTGGGTTTTTACGGATTCGGGCGGTGTCATTTACCATTGATGATTCTTTCATTTCTATAAATGGATTGTCGCTGACAAAATCATACAATCGTTTAGAACCTATTAAAAAAGTAGCCAATACTCTTCCTCTTAATGTTCCTTTATAATTGCAGTTGATGACATCTTTTTCAATCAAATCAATAACTCCATCAGAAAACATTTCGGTGTGTAAACCTAAATCTTTATGGTTTCCTAATTTGCTTAAAGCGGCATTTGGAATAGAACCAATTCCCATTTGTAGTGTACTACGGTCTTCAATCAATGAAGCGATATAACCCCCAATTTTTTCTTCTTCGTCTGTAAATGGATCTGGTTCATGTCCATAAATAGGCACATCAACTTCTACCAAATAATCAATTTCAGAAACGTGAATAATTCCATCGCCAAAAGTTCTTGGCATTTGAGGATTTACCTGAGCTACAACAATCTTAGCATTCTCAATTGCGGCAACAGTAGCCTCAATAGACACTCCTAAAGAGCAATATCCATGGCGATCTGGAGGAGAAACGTGTATAAAAGCGACATCTAACGGCAATACATTTTTTCTAAACAAATGAGGCAACTCACTTAAGAAAACAGGAGTGTAAGAACCATTACCTGCTTTGAGCGTATGACGCACATTAGCGCCTATAAAAAAGGAATTCACATGAAAACTTTCAGCCAAAGCTGGATTTGCATAACGAGCTTCTCCCTCCACATGAAGGTGGCATATCTCTACGTTTCTCAATTCAGAGGCGCGTTCGGTCAATGCATTGGCCAATATAGTAGGTGCGGCAGCTGCCGCTTGAAGATAGACCCTATCTCCAGATTTTACAACTTTTACAGCTTCCGCTGCGGTTACATATTTACTCATACCTTAAATTTTTCTACAAAGTTATTGTCTAGATTTATTCAAAAATATGACAAAACTCATAAAAAATATCAAATCTAAATCGGGATTTAGTGCTGTTCTTACATAATAGAAAACTAAACGACTGTAGTATACCTGAGAAGGGGTTTAGATAGATCCGCTAAATTTGTAGGACACAAATAACGAATACTGAACACTTTTCACTAATTTTGCGGACTCAATTTAGAAAAATGATTATTCCAAAAACACGAGAAGAAATAGAGTTAATGCGTCAGAGTGCGCTACTTGTTTCTAAAACTTTAGGCGAAGTAGCCAAGGTAATCAAACCAGGAGTTACTACTTTGCAATTAGATAAAATAGCAGAAGAATTTATTAGAGATCATGGTGGTGTACCTGGATTTTTGGGATTATACGGATTTCCAAATACGCTTTGTATGAGCCCTAATGCTCAGGTAGTTCACGGTATCCCAAACAACACTCCACTACAAGAAGGAGATGTAATTTCTGTAGATTGTGGAGTATTGATGAATGGTTTTTATGGAGACCACGCGTATAGTTTTGAGATTGGAGAGGTCGCTCCTGAGGTTAAGAAACTTCTAAAAGTTACCAAAGAAAGTTTGTATGTAGGAATCCGAGAATTCCGCGCGGGCAATCGCGTAGAAGACGTGGGGAATGCTATTCAAAAATATTGTGAAGGCCACGGATATGGTGTGGTACGCGAATTAGTAGGTCATGGTTTAGGGACAAAAATGCACGAGGATCCTGAAATGCCAAATTACGGCAAAAAAGGAAGAGGTAAAATGTTTATCGAAGGAATGGTGGTAGCTATAGAACCGATGATTAACCTTGGTACTAAAAACATCAAACAACTAAAAGACGGTTGGACAATTCTTACTGCTGACGGAAAACCAAGTGCTCATTTTGAACACGATGTAGCGTTAATAGATGGCAAACCGGAAATCTTGTCTACCTTCAAATATATTTATGATGCTTTGGGGATTGTAAGTAATGAAGAGGATGAGTTTAGAAAAGTGCCTTTGAAATAGATTACAGATTTGACTTTCGCAACGAGTCTCTACAATTCGTGCAAAAAAATAAACTATGAAGAAATTATTTAAATTAATACTAAACACTATTCCCCGTCCTATACTGATTCGTTTAAGTATAGTGGTTCGTCCTTTATTAGCCTTAATGCTTAAAGGGAGTCGTTTTACTGATCCTATAGACGGAAAAAGTTTTAGTATGTTTTTGCCGTATGGTTATGGCAATCAAAGAAACAATGTGCTTTCGCCAAGTACGCTTTCGTTAGAAAGACATCGTTTGTTATGGTTATACCTTCAAAATGAAACCGATTTCTTCACGGCAACCACTAAAAAGAAAGTATTGCATTTTGCTCCAGAACAAGAGTTTTACAAACGATTTAAAAAGCAAAACAATATTGATTATACTACTACGGATTTACTGTCGCCTTTAGCAGATGTTAAAGCGGATATTTGTAATTTGCCTTTTGAGGACAATACGTATGATATTATATTTTGCAATCACGTTTTAGAACACATCCCAGATGACACGAAAGCTATGCAAGAATTGTATCGAGTACTAAAACCAGGAGGTATGGGTGTTTTCCAAATCCCACAAGAATTAGATCGTGCAACTACTTTTGCCGATGACAGCATTACCGATCAAAAAGAACGCGCTAAGATATTTGGACAATATGATCACGTTAGAATTTATGGCAGAGATTATTTTGACAAATTAAGAAGCATTGGCTTTAAAGTGGTAGAAGAAGATTATTCTGCAAAGCTTAACCCTGAATTAGTTGAAAAATATTGTTTAGCCAAAGGTGAGATAATCCCTGTTTGTTTTAAATAATTTTACTGCTCTTTATGGAAAGGAAAAATTATTATCTTTACCTTTCTAAAAAAGCTTTGTTATGTCTAAACCTATTTTTTCGTTGTGGATTGCATTATTCACTTTATCCATTGCATTTGCACAAGAAGTAGAAGTAGCTCCTCCTTATAATATCAAGACGATTACTTTTGTACAAAACTCTCAAAATATGATTCCCATATTTGAATTTGGAGATAGTTTTGAATTGCAGTTTGATGATTTATTCGGAAATGAAGCCAATTATTATTTTTCCATCACTCATTGTGATTACGATTGGAAACAATCGCAATTGTTTCAAACAGAATATCTAATTGGTCAAGACAACTTGAGAATACAAGATTATTCTAATTCTTTCAATACTTTACAATCCTATTCACATTACCGTTTGCCATTTCCAAACAAATACATGCAATTCAAAGTAAGTGGCAATTATATCATTAAAATATTAAACGAAGACCGTGATGTTGTTTTCTCTAGAAAAATCATCTTATATGAGGACTTAGTATCGGTTCCAATGCAAGTAAAACGCTCAAGAAATTTAGAAGATATAAGTTACAAGCACAATATGGATTTCACCATCCAGTCAGCTAATATTAGTTTTCAAAGTCCTTTGAAAAATGTAAAGGTATTGTTGATGCAAAATGGAAAATTTGTCAATGCCATTTCCGACATCAAACCAATGTATACTATTGGAAATGATTTGATTTACAAGTACAACAAAGAGACGCAATTCTGGGCAGGTAATGAATTCTTATATTTTGACAATAAAAACATTCGCGGAACCAGTAATGCGATCGCTAAAGTAAGTTCAGACGGAAACGTGTATAGTTTTTACTTATACCCCAACAATGCCCGAGCTAGTAGTCCGTATACTTATTGGCCCGATGTCGACGGTAACTTCGTAATCAACAACATCAATGCCGACAACAATGAAATTCAAGCGGATTATGCTTGGATTTACTTCTCTCTTTCTGCGCCTGCTTATTATGGAAAAAAAGACATTTATGTTACTGGAATGTTCAACAATTATGCGATGAATGCCGAAAACAAAATGGACTATAATAAAGAAAAAGCAGTTTACGAAAAAGCCATAATGATCAAACAAGGGTTTACAAATTTTCAATATACAATCGCCGATGCCAAAGGAGTAATTGACGATGAAAATGCAATTGACGGGAATTTCTATCAAACAGAGAACAACTATTTCTGCATAGTATATTACAGAGAAAATGGTCAACGCTATGATAGAGTAATAGGAAAAGGAGTAGCAAGTTCCGTAGACATTACTAATTAGCAATTAATTAACCTTACAAATCAACAAAGTAGATACTATTTATATAACTTTACAAAAAAGTTTCACATGGTTACCCAAATCACAAGAGGCATAAAGATATCTGTAATTACGAGTTTTGAAGGTACTTACTTCAAAAACCATAAAATACACTATGCCTTCAGCTATGAAATCACTATAGAAAACCACAGTAAAGATTCGGTGCAATTGACTACGCGCCATTGGGAAATATATGATTCATTGAACAATGTTGAGTTTGTAGATGGCGAAGGGGTAATTGGGAAAAAACCAGTTTTAAAGCCAGGAGAAAGTCATACTTATTCGTCAGGCTGTTTATTATCTTCTCCTTATGGAGCAATGAGTGGATATTTTAACATGGTCAATTTCACCAATTCCAAAAACTTCAAAGTAATTGTTCCAACCTTTAGATTAAGCGCTCCTTTCGCTTTAAACTAACAGCATTACTTATTGTATCAAAAAAGTTTAGTGCCATTTGTTATTAAATTTTCAAAATTTCCTTTGTACTTTTGTTTCCAATTAAAGAATTATCATCACAACAATTTCTTTTATTAAATCACATTTACTAATTATCAAATTACAACAATATGCCAAAAGGTTTTTTTAACGTACCAAAAGCGGTTAACGAACCCGTAAAATCGTATGCCCCAAACTCTCCTGAAAAAGCTGCTGTTTTAGCCGCTTATAAGAAAATGTGGAACGAAACAATTGACGTTCCAATGTATATTGGTTCGGAACAAATTCGCACAGGAAATACCCGTACAATGTCGGCGCCACACGATCACCAACATATCGTAGGAACGTATCATTTAGCTGAAAAAAGTCATATTGACAAAGCTATTTCAAGTGCTTTAGAAGCCAGAAAAGCTTGGGCAAACATGCCATGGGAGCAACGTGCAGCGATCTTTTTGAAAGCGGCTGAATTAATTGCTGGCCCATACCGTGCTCGTATTAACGCAGCTACAATGATTGCACAATCTAAAACTATTTTTCAAGCTGAGATCGATGCCTCTTGTGAATTGATTGACTTCTTGCGTTATAATGTTGAGTTTATGACTCAAATATACAACGACCAACCAAAATCAGTTTCTGATGTTTGGAATAGAGTAGAATACCGTCCATTAGAAGGATTTGTATATGCAATCACTCCATTTAACTTTACTGCAATTGCTGCTAATTTACCGGCTAGTGCTGCCCTAATGGGAAATACGGTAGTTTGGAAACCTAGCGACAGTCAAGTTTTTTCTGCTAAAATCATCATCGATGTATTCAAAGAAGCTGGTGTTCCTGATGGAGTAATCAATGTGGTATTTGGAGATCCTGTAATGATTACTGAAACGTTATTAGCAAGCCCTGATTTTGCTGGAGTACACTATACTGGATCTACTTTTGTGTTCAAAGAAATCTGGAAAAAAATAGGAGCTAACATTCATTCTTACAAAACATATCCAAGAATAGTTGGAGAAACCGGAGGAAAAGACTTTATTGTTGCACATCCATCTGCCAATGTTAAACAAGTGGTTACTGGAATCACTCGTGGTGCTTTTGAATTCCAAGGGCAAAAATGTTCAGCAGCTTCAAGAGCTTATATCCCTCAAAGTTTATGGCCAGCAGTTAAAGAGCAATTAATCATTGATGTGAATTCTATGAAAATGGGATCTCCAGAAGATTTCTCAAACTTTATTACAGCAGTAATTCACGAAGGATCGTTTGACAAATTAGCGAGTTATATTGACCAAGCTAAAAAAGATGCTGATGCAGAAATCATCTTAGGAGGAAACTACGACAAATCTAAAGGATACTTTATTGAACCTACAGTAATCGTAACTACTAACCCTAAATATACTACTATGGAAACAGAACTTTTTGGTCCTGTTATTACCATTTATGTATATGAAGACGCACAATGGAAAGAAACTTTAGCCTTAGTTGATGGCACTTCAGAATATGCTTTGACTGGAGCAATCTTTAGTCAAGACCGTTATGCAATTGTGGAAGCAACACATGCTTTACAAAATGCTGCAGGTAATTTCTACATCAATGACAAACCAACAGGAGCTGTTGTAGGAATGCAGCCATTTGGTGGAGCTAGAGCTTCTGGAACAAATGATAAAGCTGGTTCTATGCAAAACTTATTGCGTTGGGTTTCCCCAAGAACCATCAAAGAAACTTTTGTTACTCCTGAAGATTATAGATATCCATTTTTAGGAGAATAATATATTAAGATTGCCTTAATAAAGTCCAAGCTCAATCGGCTTGGACTTTTTTTATTTGGTTGATTGCTAATTTTTTGTATCTTCGTTTTCCAAACTAACATACTATGAAATTAAAAATTACGCTATTCCTTTTTGGACTTACTTCACTTTCAGGTTTTGCTCAGGATAAAACCTATGATTTACTAAAAGAGAAAACCTCTAGCCATATTTTATACGATCGTGTTTTCAGTGTATCCAATGCAACAGAACCAAGAAAAACCGTTTCAGCGAATTATTTCTTTCAGGTTTATCACGAAATGCAACGCTCGGATTTCGACAATCGTTTACCAAAACTGGATGTAGTTAAAACAGCTGCTAATATGGGATTCGTACAAAAGCAAATTCCTTTAGCTATTTTGATTACTGATTTTGAAACTTTGAACAAAACTGCTATTGACGATCATACCGTTGCCTTAAATGCCAACAATCAATTTGAGGCAAAAAACAACGCTACTTCACTTTTTACTTCTCACAATTTGAATATGATTGCGCCTTTATTATCCAAAGCAAAAACCAATCAGGTGACTTTTATTTTAAAAGACGAATTGATTTTCAATACTACCAATAGAAGCATCGCCGCTATTTATGTACAATCTGAAGAGGAAACTTCATGGAGGAAAATAAACAGCAACCAAGCGTTCCAAGTGTCTTTTTCAAAAAACGGAAAACAAATTGTTCATTGTAAAATAGTTTTCACTAATGGAGAAGCTACTTTACAAGATATTGAATTGGAAATTGACAATCAAATCACGGGTGCTACTAACAAAACCAATTCATTAAGTTTTAATACCGTAAATACATTAACTGCTTCAATTCCTTATCAAGGATATGATGAAACTGCAGCATATTTAGCACAAGGAGAATTTGAAATTTTCCCTGACACAGTAGACGGGATTCTTGATAAACCGATCTTCCTTTTGGATGGATTCGACCCAGGAGACAGTAGAAATATTCCAGGAATCTACTCTTTGTTAAACTATGGCACTAGCGGTCAAAATTTAGGAGATATCGTAAGAGCGCAAGGATATGATGTGATTATCCTAAACTTTCCAACTTACACTCGTACAGGAACAACAACAGTTGTAGACGGAGGAGTGGATTACATTCAAAGAAATGCAATGTTGCTTGTTGAACTAATGAACCAAGTGAATGCTCAAAAGCAAGGAACTGCACAAAACGTAGTGATCGGACCAAGTATGGGTGGATTAATTGCTCGCTATGCATTGCGATATATGGAACAAAATAGCTTGACTCATGATGCTCGTTTATACATTTCATTTGACTCACCACATTTAGGAGCTAATGTTCCAATAGGATTCCAACACTTATTTAATTATATGGGCTTCGGACCTATTGGCGACACTACGATGCAATCTATTGTTAATGGAATGCTTAAAAGTCCTGCAGCCAGAGAAATGTTGATTGACCAATTTGAAGGTCATTTACAAAGTGGAAGTACTACTCAGTTTATGACGACTCCTACTTCAGCTTTATTACCAACAGGCTGCCCTAATTTTAGAAGTGTTTTCCAAAACGAACTAAACACTATGGGATTCCCAACTACTACTCGTAATGTTGCAATTGTAAATGGAGCTGGGAATGGTACAATGACAGGAACACCTGGGATGTCGGTTATGAATCATACTTTCAATACTTCAAGTACTCAAAGAGCCATCATCAATGTGAACTTTACCCCTGTTGCAAATTCGCAATTAACTGTTAGTCATTTCCAAGGACAACAATGGGTATTATTTTGGATTACAGCCTATGATAGTTCTGCAATTTCCAAATCACCTACTTACACAGATGGATTGGATTCTGCTCCAGGAGGACGTTTCGATATGAGTTCATTGTCAAGTTTGGGCGCAGGAAATGCAACCATGACCGAATTTATGAACAATTTACAAATCATGTATTTTGATTTTATCCCAGTATGGAGTTCAATGTGTTTGTCTAACACAAATAATTTATACACTCCTTTAAGTACTAGTTCAGTGACTCCTTTCTTGGCTTCTTCTGTTCCTAACACAAACGAAAATCATGTTACATTAACAGATACTAATGTAGCATTTGCATTAAATGAAATTTTAGGCACATTGAACACACATGAAAATGTAGCCTTAAATAGTGTGTGGATTAAAAATCCAATTGAAACCGCAATTCAAATAAACAGCTCCTATACTATTGAAAACGCGAGTATCAACATTACTGATATTTTAGGAAAAACAGTTTACACGGCTAACAACCAAAACATCGAAGGGACTCTTGAAATTCCATTAAACATTTCGAATGGTGTTTATTTAATTACCATTAAAAATGACCAAGGAAGTATCACAAAGAAATTTATAAAAGGTTAAAAATAAAAAGAGTCCCTCGGGACTCTTTTTTATTTAGTTTTTAATGGTAGATGCACTACTTTTTTGGTTTCGAAAAATTCTTCGGTAAAATAATCTGACAAATTGTATTGAGCTGCTTTAGGGAAAGCGCTTAACTCTTCTGTTAAATCACCCCCTTTGAGATAAAGTATCCCATTGGCTAATTCATGGTTTTGTGTTTTCTTTACTTTGTCTTTTATCCAAGTCACAAAATCAGGCATGTTCGTAACAGCTCGACTTACGATAAAATCAAAATCTTGTTTTACGTTCTCGGCACGCATTTGTTCGGCTTTAACATTTGTCAAGCCTAAAGCCGAAGCAACTTCATTGACCACGCGGATTTTCTTTCCAATAACATCAATTAAATAGAAATCAACTTCAGGAAACAAAATGGCTAATGGAATACCAGGAAAGCCTCCACCAGTTCCAACATCCAAGATTTTAGCACCCGGTTGAAACTCCATTATTTTTGCAATACCCAAGGAATGTAACACATGACGGGTATACAATTCATCAATATCTTTTCTAGAAATCACGTTTATTTTAGAATTCCAATCTTCGTATAAATCTTGCAATCTTGCAAATTGTAATTGTTGATTTTCAGTAAGATTAGGAAATTGCTTTAGAATCTCTTGCATTTTATAAGTTTTCGACAAAAATACTAATTTAGTTAATATTTATGATTCGTTTTAAACGCTAAAAAAATTATAATAATTACCTTTGTTGCAATTATAATAAATAAATTCATGAATACAAATGCGCCTGTTTTTTCTAAAACCGACAATTTGAAATTTTTTAGAACTCTAAACAAAAGAGTTAACGATTATTTTAAAGAAAACCACATAGATAAAACTGGAAACTGGAAATTACACTTAAAAACATTAGTAATGTTTTCCATCTTCCTTACTCCTTACTTCTTCTTACTCGCTATGGATATGCCTTTTTGGACTTATTTACTACTTAATGTAGTGATTGGTATCGGAATGGCTGGAGTGGGCATGAATGTTATGCACGATGGAAATCACGGAGCTTATTCCAACAAATCTTGGGTTAACAAAATTATGGGTGGAAGCATCTATATTTTAGCTGGAAATGTATACAACTGGCAAGTTCAACACAATGTTTTACACCACACCTATACCAACATCCTAGGTCACGATGAAGACCTAGAAGCGGGTAGAATTATGCGTTTTACTCAGGAGGCAAAATGGTACAAATTCCACAAATTCCAACAATACTACTCTGTATTTTTATACGGATTATTAACGTTCAACTGGGCAATCACTACTGACTTCCTTCAAATGAAACGTTATTTAAAAAGAAACTTATCCTATGGTGAGTTCAAAAGCCCTGCTATCCGTTGGACTACTTTAATCATCACTAAAGTTATTTATTTCTCTATTTGGTTAGTGGTTCCTATGATATTAGGAATTACTTGGTGGAAAGTTGTATTAGGCTTTTTAGTAATGCATTATACCGCAGGAGTGATCTTGAGTGTGGTATTCCAATTAGCACACGTAGTTAAAGAAACTGAAAATCCAATACCTGATGAAAATGGTGAAATAGAAAACACTTGGGCCATTCACCAATTGTACACTACTGCTAATTTTGCTCCAAAAAACTGGTTGGTAAACTACTATACTGGTGGTTTGAATCATCAAATCGAACACCATATCTTCCCAAACATCAGTCATATTCATTATGATAAAATTGCTGAAATTGTAAAACAAACGGCCAAAGAATGTGAACTTCCTTACAACGAGTTCAAAACTACTAGAGCGGCTATTGCTTCACATTTCAAACATTTAAGAGATTTAGGAAAACAACCTCAACTAGCATAAAACTACAAAACATACTGATACACAATGAACGCATTATCTGACAGAATTAATAGCCTGACTACCTCACAGACGCTTGCTATGGCTGCCTTAGCTAGAGAATTAAAAGCACAAGGGAAAGACATCATCAGCTTGAGTCTTGGAGAACCTGATTTTAATACTCCTGATTTTATCAAAGAAGCCGCTAAAAGAGCAATTGATGAAAACTATAGTACCTATTCGCCAGTAGATGGTTATGCTGAATTAAAAGAAGCCATTTGCAGAAAATTCAAACGCGATAATAATTTAGACTATACTCCTGCAAATATTGTTGTTTCTACTGGAGCAAAACAATCGTTATTCAATATTGCACAAGTAATGATCAACCCAGGAGATGAAGTAATTCTTCCTGCTCCGTATTGGGTTTCCTATTATGAAATCATCAAAATAGCGGGTGGAATTCCTGTAGAAGTTCCTACTTCTGTAGAAAGCGATTTCAAAATCACACCAGAACAATTGGCACAGGCCATCACTCCTAAAACCAAAATGATTTGGTACAGTTCTCCTTGTAATCCAAGTGGATCGGTATACAATAGAGAAGAATTGACTGCTCTAGCTAAGGTTTTAGAAAATCACCCAAACATCTATGTCGTTTCGGATGAAATCTACGAACACATCAACTTCTCTGGAACGTTTTGCAGTATTGCATCTGTTCCTGGAATGTTTGACAGAACCATCACGGTGAATGGTGTGGCCAAGGCTTTTGCTATGACAGGATGGAGAATTGGATATATTGGAGCGCCTGAGTTTATTGCCAAAGCATGTACTAAAATGCAAGGTCAAGTAACTAGCGGTGCCAACTCAATTGCACAAAGAGCCACTATCACTGCTGTCGATGCTGATCCAAGTGTATTAAACGATATGGTCAATGCATTTAAAAACCGTAGAAACCTTGTAGTAGGTTTAGTAAAAGAAATCCCTGGATTCAAATTAAACGTTCCTGAAGGAGCTTTTTATGTATTCCCTGATGTATCTTATTATTTTGGAAAAACATTGAGAGGAAAATTAATTCAAAATGCTGATGATTTCTCAATGTACCTATTGGCAGAAGCTAATGTAGCAACAGTAACAGGAGATGCTTTTGGAAATCCAAACTGTATTCGTTTTTCGTATGCAACCAGCGAAGTATTGTTAACAGAAGCTATGAAAAGAATCAAAGAAGCAGTTTCGTAAACTATTTTATATAAAATCAAAAGCCTCATTACTGAGGCTTTTTTTATGAATTTAATTCTCGGATTACTTTAGCGGGATTGCCCACTGCCAACGAATTATCGGGTATGTCTTTTGTTACAACAGAGCCTGCCCCTACAGTACAACCTTTGCCAATACTCACGCCTGGGCAGATAACCGTGTTCCCTCCTATCCAGCAATCATCACCAATAGTTACTGGTTTAGAAAACTCAACGATTCTGCGTTCTATAGCATCTAAAGGATGGGTGGCGGTGTAGAGATGCACTCCTGGCCCAAAGAACACATTATTTCCTATAGTTACTTTCATAGTATCTAACACTACGCAATTCACATTGAAATACACATTCTCACCAGAGTGAATATTATACCCATAATCGCAATGAAAAGGAGGCTCTATATACAATCGTTTGTGTGCGTTTGGCATCAACTCGCGAAGAATATTACGTGCATTACCATTCATCGTGTATTCGGTCACATTCAAACGGTGTAATAGCTTCTTAGCACGAGTTCTTTCGGCTACTAATTCTTTGTCATTGGAAAAATAGATTGCACCAGCCAGCATTTTGTCTTTTTCAGTTTTCATACCATAAAATTAGATTTCAAATATAGTATATATAAAAAACAAAAAACCGTCATTACTGACGGTTTTAAGAACTAAATAACTCAAAAAAACTAATCCTTTTTAATCACTTTAATTGTTTTAGAAGTTCCTTCTGAAACTACTTTTACTAAATAAGCTTCCGATGGTAATGCCGATAAATCGATTTGCACTTCTGTTCCATGAGTATTTTGACTCATTACTAATTGTCCTAAAATATTAGTAACATTTACTTGAGATATTTCTTTTGAATACTTAATATTCAACACTCCTGAAGTAGGGTTTGGTGCATAACTAAAGTTAATTGTATCAAATGCAGCATTAGCAAGCACTGTCATTGGAAAACAATCAGAAGTTACTGAACAACCATTAGCTGAAATAACTACTTCATAATTACCTGTTTGAACAGGAGTAAATATAAAATCGGTAGCACCAACGATCGGCTGATTCGAATTGCAATCAACCCATTGGTAAGTTGCCCCTGAAGTTTGAACTGCCGACAAATATGTACCATTATCCGTAACTGTATTATCAATAATACCATTGATGGTCAAATTCAAGATCTGAGTATCACAACCATTTACTACAGTATACGTTCCTGTTTGGGAATAAAACTGTCCAGTAACAATCCACAGATACGAATTACAAGATATAACTTCTGTAGTAGTCGAAGTACTTGGCGTAATAGTTAAGTTTAGGATTTGCGTATAACATCCGTCAACATAGGTATACGTTCCTGATTCAGTATACACCACATCATTTGCTTCCCAACTGTAGCTGTCACATGCCGATACTGTTATTGTAGTCGAAGTACTTGGCGTAATGGTTAAGTTTAGGATTTGTGTATCGCATCCGTCAACATAGGTATACGTTCCTGATTCAGTATACACCACATCATTTGCTTCCCAGCTGTAGCTGTCACATGCCGATACTGTTATTGTAGTCGAAGTACTTGGCGTAATAGTCAATTCTAAAATTTGTGTATCGCACCCGTTCACTACGGTATACGTTCCTGATTCGGTGTACGTCATTTCGTTTACCGACCAAAAATAGCTGTCACAAGCTGATGCTGTAGCCGTAGTTGAAGTACTTGGCGTAATAGTCAATTCTAAAATTTG
>CANCJZ010000043.1 GCA_947378465.1 Flavobacteriaceae bacterium | reverse complement strand
GCCACTTTGAATCCTAAAAGCATTAAAATTGCCCAACGCGAAAGCGTAATGTGGAACACCAAACAACAAAGTGCTATTGAGTATGGAAATACCATACACGAAATACTCTCTTTTGTTAGAACTGCTGAAGATGTTGATTTGGCATTAATAAAAGCCGTTGAAAACGGACTGATAGTGTCCCATCAAATGACAGAAGTTGAAGCAACTGTAAAAAGTATTGTGCAACATGCCAACTTGCAAGAGTTTTTCGCAGCAGATGTCAAAGTGTTGAACGAACAAACCATCATCCAAAAAATAGGGAATATTGTAAAACCCGACCGAATGGTACTCAATAAAGCCAATCAAATTTATCTATTAGATTATAAAACAGGAGCGCATTTGCCTAAACATCAAAAACAATTGGAACAGTATCAAGCAGCAATTGAAGAAATGGGGTATCAAGTAGTAAAAAAAGCATTGGTATATATAGGCGAGCCTATAGAAATAGTAAATTTGTAGACTCGATTACACAAAACAAAACAAACTAACGAATATGTACGGAAAAATTCAACAACACTTACAAAACGAATTGAATACCATTGAACAGAATGGTATTTTCAAAAAAGAACGCATTATTACCTCGCCTCAAGGTGCGGAGATTACCGTAAATGGGGAAACCGTTTTAAACTTTTGTGCCAACAACTATTTAGGATTGTCCTCACATCCCGAAGTAATTCAAGCGGCTAAAGACGCTTTGGATACTCACGGATTTGGAATGTCATCGGTGCGCTTTATTTGTGGAACGCAAGACATTCACAAAACCTTAGAACAAAAGATAGCCGAGTTTTACGGAACAGAAGATACTATATTGTATGCTGCGGCCTTTGATGCTAATGGGGGAGTTTTCGAACCTCTATTAGGCGAAGAAGATTGTATCATCTCAGATAGTTTGAATCACGCTTCTATTATTGATGGCGTTCGTTTGTGTAAAGCAGCGCGTTATCGTTATGAAAATTCCAATATGGAAGATTTAGAACAACAGCTGATCAAAGCAACTGCAGCAGGTCATCGCTTTAAGTTGATTGTTACAGATGGTGTGTTCTCTATGGACGGAGTCGTGGCGCCTTTAGATAAAATCTGTGATTTAGCGGATCAATACGATGCGATGGTAATGGTGGATGAATGCCACGCTGCCGGATTTATCGGAGCTACAGGAAAAGGAACACTGGAAGCAAAAGGGGTAATGGGTAGAGTAGATATCATCACTGGAACTTTAGGAAAAGCTCTTGGTGGTGCCATGGGTGGTTATACTACTGCTAAAAAAGAAATTATTGAAATCCTTCGCCAACGTTCCCGTCCTTATTTGTTTTCCAATTCATTGGCGCCCGCTATTGTTGGGGCTTCAATTAAGGTGTTTGAGCTGTTAGAGCGCGATACCACCTTAAGAGACAAGCTGGAATGGAATACCAATTATTTTAAAGCAGGAATGAAAAAGGCAGGAATAGACATCATTGATGGCGATTCAGCAATAGTGCCTGTAATGCTATACGACGCTAAGTTGTCCCAAGTAATGGCAGATGAGTTGCTTAAAAAAGGAATCTATGTAATTGGGTTCTTTTATCCGGTGGTCCCTAAAGACAAGGCAAGAATACGAGTACAGCTTTCAGCAGCACATTCAAAAGAGCATTTGGATAAGGCAATTGAAGCCTTTACAGAAGTAGGTAAGTTGCTAAAAATCATATAATGTAGAATTTTGCTTACAACATTTTGATAATTCAATTAATCGTATTACTTTTGCCCATTATATTTTTATAATCTAACAAAAATTAAGTATGAAACATCTTAACAAATTAGTTGCTCTTTTGATGCTTTTGGGATTGAGTTCTCAAGCACAAGATAGCAATAACAAATGGGCTATTGGGTTTGGAGCAAACGCAGTAGACGGAGCTAGAATTAGTGCGGCTTCAAGCGTGCACAATCAATTCTCACAATTTTTTGATGCAAGAAATTACTGGAACATTATTCCTTCAGTTTCTTATGTAAACGTGTCTAGATACGTTGGAGACAATTTCTCTTTCGGTGTAACTGGATCGGTTAACAAAATTTCAAAATTTGTTGAAGACAGAACAGTTGATCCTTCAACTAACACAAGTGTTTATAATGTAGTAAATCCTGGTGATTTAACTTATTATGCATTTGATGCAAACATCAAATACAGCTTTATGAACTTAATCAAATCTAAAGTAATTGATCCTTCTGCTCATTTTGGTGGAGGTTATACTTGGTTTGGTGATGCTTCAGCTGGAACTTTAAACGGAGGTTTAGGTTTAACTTTTTGGTTTACTGAAAACGTTGGTTTTTCTCTTCAATCTACTTACAAACATTCATTTGACGAAACTAGAAACCCTTCAGTTGACGTAGCTTCTCATATGCAACATTTCGCAGGTTTAGTATTCAAATTTGGTGCTAAAGATACTGACGGTGATGGAATTTATGACAAAGAAGATGCTTGTCCTCAAGTTGCTGGTTTAAAACAATTCAACGGTTGTCCAGATGCTGATGCTGACGGAATCGAAGACAGCAAAGATGCTTGTCCTCAAGATGCTGGTTTAGCTGCATTAAACGGATGTCCTGACCAAGATGGTGACGGAATCGCTGATAAAGATGATGCTTGTCCAGATGTTGCTGGTTTAAAAGCTTTAGCTGGTTGTCCTGATGCTGACGGTGATGGAATCACTGACAAAGCTGACAAATGTCCAGATACTAAAGGTCCTAAAGAAAATGCTGGTTGTCCTTGGACTGACAAAGACAACGACGGTGTTCTTGACAAAGATGACAAATGTCCAGAAGTAAAAGGAACTGTTGCTAACAACGGATGTCCTGAAGTTACTGAAGACGTTATGAAAAAATTAAATGACTATGCTAAAACGATTTTATTCGAAACTGGTAAAGCTTCATTTGAAAAACAAACTTACGCTGTATTACAATCAATCACTGCTATCTTAAAAGAGTACCCAGAATCTAAATTCTTATTAGAAGGTCACACTGATAGCGATGGTAAAGAAGATGCTAACTTGAAATTATCTAAAGAAAGAGCTGCTGCTGTGAAAAACTACTTAGTTGAAAACGGTATCGCTGCTTCAAGATTAACTTCAGAAGGTTTTGGTGAAACTAAACCAGTTGCTTCTAACAAAACTAAAGCTGGTAAAGCTGAAAACAGAAGAGTTGAAGTGAAATTAGTAAAATAATTTCTGTCAAAATATTTTAATAGAAAACGCCTCGATATTCGGGGCGTTTTTTTATTTTTATAAAATGATAAACGCATCGTTTTTAAATAAGCTTTCCCAAAAGATCATCAATGACTACTTACCCACTATTGCTGACGTGGTCATAGTGCTTCCCAACAAAAGAGCCAAAGTCTTTTTGATTGACGAACTTAAAAAAGAAATCCCTTCCACCATCTTTGCGCCACAAATTATCAGTATTGAAGAATTTGTTCAAGATATTGCGGGCATTCGCTCCCTGGACAGTATTGCGTTGTTGTTTGAGTTTTACAAGGTGTATCTTTCAATCACTCCTAAAGATCCAGAACCGTTTGAAACCTTTGCCAATTGGGCAAAAACACTTTTGCAAGACTTTAATGAAATCGATCGTTATTTGTTAGAACCTGATACGATTTTAAAATACCTTGAAAACATCAAAGAGATTGAGCATTGGTCCGTTGATCGTTCCCAACGTACCGATCTGATTGAAAAATATCTTGCCTTTTGGAAGTTGCTTCCTATCTATTATCACGCACTATATGAGCATTTGCTCCAAAAAGGAGTCGGATACCAAGGCTTGATTTATCGTGAAGCAGTGGCTAACTTGACTCATTTTTCCAATTCTGTCGGCACTACTAAATACATTTTTGCAGGCTTCAATGCCTTAAATGCAGCCGAAGAAAAGATCGTACAACATTTGTTAGCTGAAGATAAATCCAAAATCTATTGGGATATCGATGAAGTATTCCTGAACGATACCTATCACGATGCAGGTTTGTTTGTCCGCCGATTCAAAGCGACTTGGCCCTATTATAAAACCCACCCTTTCGAGTGGATTGCCTCCGATTATCAACAAGAAAAAACCATCAATGTAATTGGTACACCCAAATCGATTGGTCAAGCCAAAATCGTGGGGGATTTAATCGCCAAACAAATTGAACAACAAGGTAACGATGGACTTAAAAACACCGCGGTTGTATTAGGCGAAGAGAGTTTGCTCGTGCCAGTGCTGTATTCTCTGCCCGATACCATTGAAGCCTTAAATATTACGATGGGGTATTCGAGCAAGAATAATCCCGCGCAAATAATCATTGCCAAACTGTTCAAAACTCACTCCAATGCCTTGTCGCGTAATCCTAAAGGCTATGTGTTTTACTATAAAGATGTCCTTGATATTCTAACGCATCCTTTAATAGAACCTTTTGTCAACGCCAAAAGTGTGGTGACTAAAATCAATCAAAACAATTTTACCTTCATTACCCACAGCAAGTTAATGGAGTTGAATGATAATCCCAATGCCCTTTTTCAACTGTTATTTCAAAAGTGGGACACTACCTCGTTGGCAGTTTTACAATCGCTATCGGAACTATTGCTGTTGATCAAATCCAATTTGAGTAAAGACAATGAAGAGGAAAAGATTACTAATGCCTTTGTGTATTCCATTTTCAAGGTGATTAACCAACTTATTTCCTATTACGACACTTCCGCCCCAATTGACAGTATTGAGACCTTACAGGCGATTTACAAGCAAGTAGTCGATGTGGCTGAAGTGTCCTTTGAGGGAGAGCCCTTGAACGGTCTTCAAATTATGGGGGTGTTGGAAAGTCGTGTGCTTGATTTTGATACCGTAATCATCACTTCGGTCAACGAAGGTAAATTTCCCGCAGGGAAAAGCAGTAACTCCTTTATCCCTTATGATGTCAAGCGCGAGTATGGATTGCCTACTTTTAAAGAAAAAGATGCCATCTACACCTACCACTTCTATCATTTATTGCAACGCGCCAAAAAGGTCTATTTGATATACAACACCGAAAGTGAAGGCCTTGATGCTGGCGAACGCAGTCGTTTTATTACGCAATTGGAAGTTGAGCCTCAAGCCACCCATCAACTGATTCATCAGGTGTACAATGCCAATGTTCCTGAAATTGCCTACGAAGCGTTGAAGGTTCCAAAAACGGAAAGTATACTCGAGCGCCTTAAGGAAATTGCGGTCAAAGGCTTTTCGCCATCGGCTTTGACGGCCTATATCCGCAATCCGATGCAGTTTTATTTTCAACGCATCCTTCGTATTTCGGAAGTGGATGAAGTGGAGGAAAACATTGCGTTAAATACCCTTGGAACTATTATTCACGGTACTTTAGAAGAATTGTACAAACCTTTAATAGGCCGAATTATTATTGAAAATGACCTACTGCTTTGCATCAAAAAAATTGATGAAGAAGTTTTAAAGCAATTCAAATTGGTTTACAAAGAAGGGGAAATCAAAAAAGGTAGGAACCTCTTGGCCTTTGAAGTAGCCAAACGAAACGTGCTTAATTTCCTTAAACTAGAATTGGAGTCCATTAAAGAAGGGGATCAAATTCAGATTATTGCTTTAGAAAAAAAACTCGAACGCGATTTAATCCATCCCCATTTACCCTTCCCAATTAAAATAGGTGGAAATGTTGACCGTATTGAAAACCGCAACGGCAAAATCCGAATCATCGACTATAAAACGGGTAATGTCACCAAATCTAGTGTGACCCTTAAATCTTGGACAGGACTGACCGAGGACATCAAAAACGATAAAATCATCCAAATCCTCGCCTATGCTTTTATGTATGAAGAAGAAGCCAAAGGACTGGAAATAGAAGCCGGAATTATTTCATTTAAAAACCTAAAATCAGGCTTCTTACCTTTTGGTTTTAAAGCAGATAAAGACACTTCAACTATAATTGATGCGGAAATAATGCAAAGTTATTTAGCGGAAATTGTTATATTGCTGGGTGAAATCTTTGATAAGGATAAGGATTTTGAGGAAAGATAAATCAAGTATTAAGTATTAAGTATCAAGTATTAAGAGATTCGTGCTAAGACATTCGTGTTAAGAGATTCGTGTCAAGAGATTCGTGTTAAGACATTCGTGCAAAGACATTCGTGCAAAGACACAAGTGAAAGTCAATAGACGAAGTATAAACTTAACTGTTTTTTTAGAGTGAATAAAAGAGATTTAATTTCCATAAATAACGATACATTTAACTAGTTACAACAGTACATCCAATTTCTTAAACTTATAATTGTTTATTAATATCTAAACACTATTTTTTTGCACGAATCTCTTAACACGAATGTCTTAATACTTGATACTTAATACTTGATACTTTATGAAAAAACTACGCGAATCATTTTCATTTTACTGCAGTCTGGAAGGAGTAAAAATCAGTTTAATTGTTACCATAATAAGTACTATAATGTTTATTATAGCGCTATTAGGGATTAATTTTAAAATAGAAGGTTTCGAGCTTTTTGTCATTATTAGCTTGATGATTGAAGTGATTTATGGAGTGGTATTGGGTTATAATTTGATTCGAAACAGAAAAGATTATGATCATCTCATTCCCTTTTTGATTCTGAATTGGTTTTTGGGTTGTTATTCCCTAAATGTGTTTATGGCGGTTTTTGAAAACCTTCCGGTTTGGGTCTACCTCACCAACTTATTGTTCTGTATTTCGAACTTTTATATCTATAGTCTTAACAAAGACGAACGTTTAGCGCGTCTCTTTTATTTTATCAATGGGGTTACTTTTTGGTTGGTCATCTATTATGTAATCTTTTTAATTCCTCTAGTTCCAATATCCGTTATTTGTATTCTAGGTTTGGGATTGGGCTTTTATGGCTTGGTTCCTGGAGTGGTTTTCTTTATTCACGTTTATACTTTATACCTCAATTTGCCGAAGTCGCGAAACAATTGGCAATCCTTTTTAGCCGGTATGTCCATAGTATTGGTTGCTTTTATAGGCTTTACCATCCGATTGAATGTAGAAGCCAAAAGATTGAGTCAGTTTACTGTTACCAAATCATTTGAAAAAAATGAATTACTGCCCAATTATATAGTCATTTCCCAACACTTAAAGCCCAATTTCTTTAACGAAATCTTACTGAAAAGAGATTTGGTGTATGTTGGTAGTGATGATTTTTTTGAGTTTGATGGATTTAATCGTTTTGGGCGAGAGCAATTCAACGAACGCAAAACCAATAATCCCTTTTTTAATACGGCTTTTGCCTTTATTAAAAAGCCTAACTTGACGGCTGACGATTGTATTTACATTTTGAAATCCAATTTTGACAAACGCCTTGAAACAGAAGAACAACTGTGGAGTGGCGAGGATTTGATTACCAAAAACATCAAAGAAGACGTCAAAATATATCCCAAAAACAGATTGGCATATACCGAAATCACTATGGATGTAGGTTGCGACAAAGACACTTGGCAATCCAAAGAAGCAATTTATTCCTTTCAATTGCCCGAAGGAGCGGTGGCTACCTCCCTTTCCCTTTGGGTTAATGGAGTGGAGCGCAAAGGAGTGTTGACTTCCAAACAAAAAGCGGAAGATGCCTACAAACAAGTAGTAGGTGTTGAATACCGAGACCCTTCATTAATGCAATGGCGCGAAGGCAATAGAGTGGTCGTTCGAATATTTCCAATAAATAAAAACCAAACCCGAACCTTTAAATGTGGATTTACCATTCCGTTGTTGGTTGAGGGCAATCAAATGAAATACAAGAGTCTCGCCATTACAGGACCGAATCTGTCCAATGCTGAAACCCTTTCTAGATTTCAGGTTGAAGGAGGCGGTGAATGCACTACCAGCAAAGATTTTCCACTTACCAATGGCTATCATATCAACGAATCTAAAGGCCTTGATCCTTGGGAAGCGACTATGCCTTTGGATTCACAAGCTTTTGCTCAAGCGTTTGATTGGGAAGGACAAACCTACCGTATTAAGCCAATGCAGCAAGAAATTCTTTCCTATACTCCTGCTGAAATTATCTTGGATTTGAACAGCGAATGGGAATTAAAAGAAGTACAAGACTTGTTGCAATTCAAAGGAGTTCCTTTTTATGTTTATTTTAATGAAAATAAACAGCAAATCACCAACAATAATTCGGAAGATATTCTGGAGCAGTTTAAGAATTTGCAGTACTCCTTGCCACTGCTTTTTGATTTTCCTAAAAACAGTTTGGTAATCACCAAAAGCGGTGCTTTTTCGGCGAATTTCGAAGAATTAAAAAATACTAAATACTTAGAAAAACTCCAAAAAGGAGTGGTTTCAAAACATTTGAAAGTCATTGCCATTTCCAATGCGATGACTCCTTTTTGGCAAACCATTAAAGAGCAACATTATGTTGACTATTTGCAGTCGGATGTGAGTCATGCCTTGCAAATGTTGAACGATCACAAATTTTATCGCTTTGTGACATCGGAAAGCCGTATTAATGTCGAGCCTGCACAGATTGCTATTGAATCCAGCCCAACAAAAGGCAATAAAGCCAATCAAGGCTCCAC
The DNA here is from genome assembly GCA_947378465.1 of Flavobacteriaceae bacterium. Classification (GTDB taxonomy): domain Bacteria; phylum Bacteroidota; class Bacteroidia; order Flavobacteriales; family Flavobacteriaceae; genus Flavobacterium. The sequence goes on along the minus strand of CANCJZ010000043.1, from coordinate 7,975 downwards.
CCATATCTATAGACTTTTTGCCTTTGGGAAAGTGCTGAATGAGCAAGTTCAAAAGGATTCCTTGAGTCTTAATCGCTACGTTTCCTTAGCCGAAGATGCGAATATCGTAACGCCAGTTTCTTCTTTGATTGTCCTTGAAACCGATAAGGATTATAAGGACAATAAAATCAATAAAAATGTAAATACTCTTGGCAATGCCACTATTGATGATGTTCCTGGTTCGCCATTAAATTATCAATGGATTATAGTGCTGCTTGCTATTGTGTTGGGTTATTTTAAGAGTAAAGAAGCAAGAAGAAAGAAGAAAGATGTCGCTTAGAAGAGTATAGAAAATAGAGAATAGACGAAAGAGGCAAGAAGCAAGAAGAAAGATATTGCTTAGATGAGTATAGAGTATAGAAAATAGAGAATAGACGAAAGAAGCAAGAAGCAAGAAGCAAGATTTTGTGGAATGTTGCGGAAGACATATTGGTAACAAAATGATTGATAATGACAAGGAGTCCAGAAGAAACGGCAAATATCAAGAGCTAATATCACGATAGAAATTCACGTCTCGAAACCTGACAGGTTTTTAAAACCTGTCAGGTTTGCTAGGAACATAAATTATAGAAACAATTAGAAATCGGGCAACACTAATCAGGGAAGTTCAGTAAGAGGAAAGAGGAAAGAGGAAAGAAGCAAGAAGAAAGATGTTGCGGTTAGAGAATAGAATATAGACATATAGACGAAAGAGCCAAGAAGCAAGAAGCAAGATTTTGTGGAATGTTGCGGAAGACATATTGGTAGCAAAATGATTGATAAGAGAAGTAGTCCCGTAGGGACTAAGCGTTTGTAGAAAAGATAAATAGCGCGCGCAATAAGCTCCGTATGAGCGGCCTAATTTTTAATCAATTATTTTAGATCATAAACATATTAACCCCGATGATTATTCTATTGAGATGAACTTTAACTCATCTACGTGTTATTGATATTGTGTAAGGGTATAAAGAGACTAGTTGTTGTTTTTAGAAATACCTGATGATGAAATGGATTAGGTAATATTGCCTAAAACCTGTACTCAACATTCCGCAAAGAACCTACAACCTACAACCTAAATAAACTATAACAAAAAAACCTACAACCTAAAAAAACCTACAACCTAAAAACTCTATAATTTAAAAAATCCTAACAAAGTCTTCATCAATTGTCTTTTGTTTTCGATATGGCTCATGTGGCCATCGGGGAAGGTTTTTAATTGCACTTTGGTGCCTTCGATTTGTTCCAAATTTTCTTCATAAATCAGGACGCCGTCTTTTTTACCGAGAACGAGTAGAATAGGATAGGGCGCAAAATGCAGAATCACTTCGCGGTCCTTACGGATTTTCATTCCTTCCAAGGCCGCTACGATTCCTTGAAGTGGTGTTTTTAGGGCTTGGAGTTTGACTTCTTCGATTGCCTCAGCCAATCGTTCGCGGTTGTCCTCGCTGAACAAATTGCCAATAGCCATTCGGACAAAAGCCGAGTAGTTCTGTTTTACGGCAATGATGGCGCGGTCTCTATTGATTTTTCGTTCGTCGCTGTCGGCTCTGGAAGTAGAGTTGAGCAGTACGAGTCCTTTGATATTGTCGGGATAGAGTTCGGCAAAGGCTAAGGCAATATACCCTCCCATCGAATGCCCGACTAAAATGGCTTTTCGGATTTTTAATTCGTGCAAAAGGGCATGCACCATATCCGCCTGATCCTCCATTCCGTGAACGTAACCTAAGCATTCCGTTTCGCCATGGCCCAATAAATCGATGGCAATGACTCTATTTTTCTTAGAAAATTCAGGGATATATTCCGCCCACATGGTTTTATTTTCCAAAAAACCATGGAGCAATACTACAGCTGTGCCTTTTCCAGTTTCGGAATAGGAGATTTTTGTGTTTTTGTAGTGAAATGTTTTCATAAGGATCTGTTCGCAAAAATAGTTTTTTGTTTGTTATGCTGTACTAAACAAATGTAATTCTGCTTGAAATTTTATCAGTCCCCTTATTATGGGAGTGAATGCTACTTTTAGTATAGTGAACTCTACTTTTAGTATAGGTGACTATACTTTTAGTATAGTGAGTTATATTTTTAGTATAGTGAACTCTACTTTTAGTATAGTGAACTCTACTTTTAGTATAGTATACTCTACTTTTAGTATAGTAAACTATACTTTTAGTATAGCGAACTCTGCTTTTAGCATAGTCATGTCTATTTTTAGTATAGCTATTTCTACTAAAAGGATATTTGATTCAATTGTGATCTTATTATTTGTTTTTCTATAAGAATTTTATAAAATAAAAATCAGAATTAAATAGCCTCAATATTCAGTTCAAATGTTTAGCAGTCAGTTGAAAACAAAATTTTTGTATTTTTATATAAAAAATAAAAAGCATTATGAAAAAGACAGTTTATAACATTAGTATTGGAGCACTTTTAAGAGAGCATATCCAAAATAAACAAATCGTAAACGCTGAATTAGGCAAAGCAATTCATCGTGATGGAATGTCAATAGCAAAATACATGAAAAATGAAAGCATTCAAACAAGTGTATTGATTGAATTTTGCTATGCTTTAAAGCACAACTTTTTCCGTGATATCGCCGATCAGCTACCACCTGAATTCGGAACTAATACTTCTGAAGATCTCACTATTCTTAATGGGAAAGACCTTCAAATTTCCCAAAAAGAAAGCCAAATCCAACAACTACAAGAAGAGATCAAAGTGTTGAAAATAAAAAATGAATTGTTGATGAAGATACAGGGAATTTAGGGCATTAGGCAATAGGCATTAGGTATTAGGCAATAGGCAATAGGAGTTGGAGCGGATAGTTGGTGTCAATATTAGCTAATTTATTAATTTTTCTTACCGTATTTTTTTATTGCCTATAACCTATAACCTTCTACGCCACTCAACTTACAACCAAAGAAACCTAGAACCTACAACAACCTACTCAATATCCGGCATCAACACTTCGTTTTCATCAATCATAAAGGTCAATCGATAATAATCAATATTCATAGCAACCCAGCGGTCGTGTTGTTTGTATTGTTTAAAAGTGTCATTACTGATTATTAAGCAATGTTTTCTTTTCACATGTTGGATTAAGTAGATATCTGCGGCAACACCTGCTGGAGCAATAATGTATTTGGCTTCTTGATTGAGTTGGCTCAGTTTATTTAAGTCAACCAATTTATGGCGTAAGGAAGCATCGGCTATAATCAGGATATCTGTAAAACCTTTAGTTTTTAGAAAGCGTACCATTCGCAGTAAATTAGCTATGGATGGTCTATCGGGTTTGTTGTTCTGACTATTGTGGGCAACATTGCTTCCATCAATAACAACACTTCTATTTTTTAATTGAAATACATCTATAAATTCGCCATCAGCATCAAAAGAAATGAATTGAGCAACATCTTTGTTTTCTTGAAGAAAACTCACATAATCTTGGTCAGTGTTTAAGGCAACGGTAAACCAATGAAAGAGTTTTCCGTTTTTGTTTTTATATTCTTCAAGTTGATTTTCAAAAAGAGTTTTGAGTTTGTATAAACTTACTTTTTTTCCTTGTTCTAGTTTACTTAGCAAGAGCAAAAACAGGTTTTGATCGTGTGTTAATTCAGGATAAGAAAGCTCTAGGTTTAATTTTGAAGTATATTCTGCATGATTTGTAATGTTTAATTCTTTTGCTTTTTGATAGGTATCATTGTCTGGGAAATTATTTTCAAAGCCTTTTTTATAATTATCATAATCTTCATAACCCAGCTTTGTAGCCGCTTTGTAGCTTAATGCGGTGATAAATCCTTTGGAAATCCCTGCTAAATATTCTTGAACTGATTCAAATTCATTTTCATTGGCATATAGATAAAAGTCATAAGCATTTTCAAATATCGGCAAGTTTTTAACGGTTTGTTGAAGCTCTTTTTTGAACACTTCATATCCTTCAATATATCCTTCGTCTTGAAGTTTTTTTAAGATATTTAGATCTTGAATTCCATGTTTGTTTTTTAAGATATACCAATCATAATTTGAAATTCCTTCCGCTATTGCAGTGTAAAATAGTTCCGCAGAGGGAAATTTGTTATGAGTAGCCGTTCGTCCATCTTCTAATGTTTTAAAGCCATTGGCGGGTATTTCAAACATAATTTGTTGATGAAGTAAGCCAAACTTCGTTTCGTTTTCCAGCAAAAAGATTTCTTTGATGTGGTGTTGTTCTGCATATTTGCAAAAATCCATAAATCCATCTAATTCAATGACGGCTACCCCTCGGACATTAGCTTTGAGGTAAGTAAAATGATTCGTTTTCATAGTGTGTTGTTTTTTAGTCTAACGAAATAGTTTTTCTGACCGAAAGATTTGTAGATTCTTCTTTAATTTCATCTTTAGGGAACAACAGTTTAAAGTTGGTATCTAGGCATTTAAAGATAACTACAGGCCATCGGCCATCGTATTTTGGGGTATGATCTGATTTGTATTGAAGTAGTGTGTCAAAGGATTTTTGGGTAATTGTATTGCCGTTCAAATATAGTTGCCATATTTTTTCAATAGGCATTTCTCCAATCAATATTTCAGATCTGAGATTGTTAATATCGTTATCAATACCTTTTAGCATCCTGCTTTTTAAAGGGAGTTTTTTAGTGGAGTTCAACCACTTTTTTAGATGTTTTCTGAAGTATAAAAGTCCTTCTTTTGAATTTGGATTTTGATAGCAGACCTGTGCCCAAGCTTCTATTTTTTCTCTAAATTCTTTAGATGGTTTTTCGAGATCTGCTCTCATATTTCTGAGATCATTTCCGACTAATAATGCCATTATAGGAAATTTACAACTCTCCTCTGCATAGCAGTTGTTTAGCTCTTCGGCATTTTTACTCGTAGATTTGAATATTTCAAACGAGAGAAGGTCTTTGTTTGAATAATCTTGAACAGTTAAAAAAAATATTGGAATTCCATTTTCAGGGTCAGGTAACTCCAGTGTAAAATTTCCTAAATCAGCTTCGTTTGGTTGAGCTGATTTAGGATAATAATAAAATTGTTCAGGATGCAGTATTTTTTTTAAGGTACGTAGTTCGTAATTAATTTGGAGTGTTTTGAAAAAGTACTCAGATTCTCCATCATAAATATTAATTAGTAAGGATTTGAGTTTAATTATAGGGCCAATTAATTTAGAAGGCTTGTTTTTTAACTTGTTGAAATCTTTTATTTTTTGAATTCCATCTGCAAAACGTAGTTGTTCTTCCTCAGCACACAACTCCAAAAGCAATCGCATTTTTGCTTCAAAAGTATAGCTCTTTGCATTTTCTTCTAGATTATAGAGGTATTCTCCAATTCCGACACTAACAACCGTTACATTCAAAACATAAGCTATTTTGATGGAGGTCTGATATCCATAAGGCAAAAGGTTATCGTCAATAGTATTTAATACCAACCATCTCATAGCGCCTAGTCTTTAACGATTCATTAAGGTCTCTATTTCTTCCACTTCAATTGGAATATTTCTCATCAAATTAAAGGCTTCCCCTTTTTCTTGAATCACCACATCATCCTCAATACGAATTCCAAAACCTTCCGCAGGAATATAGATTCCTGGTTCCACTGTGAACACCATATTGGCTTGCATTGGTTCGTGTAGCAATCCATAATCGTGAGTGTCTAAGCCCATGTGGTGTGAAGTACCGTGCATAAAATATTTTTTATAAGCTGGCCAATCTGGGTTTTCGTTTTGTACATCGGCTTTGTCGATTAATCCTAATCCTAACAATTCCGAAGTCATTACTTTACCTACTTCTAGATGGTAGTTTTTCCATAAAGTTCCGGGAACAAGCATTTTAGTAGCTTCGTTTTTTACACGCAAAACGGCATTGTATACCTCTTTTTGACGGTCTGAAAAGCGTCCAGACACTGGAACCATACGTGTCATATCACTAGAGTAATTAGCATATTCTGCTCCTACATCTAATAAGATCAAATCTCCAGCGTGACATTGTTGATTGTTTTCAATATAATGCAATACGTTAGCATTGTTACCTGATGCAATAATTGGAGTATAAGCAAATCCTTTAGAACGATTTCTTAAGAATTCGTGAGCAAATTCAGCTTCAATTTCATACTCCATTACATTTGGTTTTACAAACTCCAAAATTCTACGGAATCCTTTTTCAGTAATGGTACAAGCTTGTTGAATCAAATCAAGCTCTTCGGATTCTTTAATAGAACGCAAACGTTGCAGGATAGGATTGGATTTTTCTACTTTATGCGCAGGATAGTTTTCTTTCCACCATTTTACAAAACGCGCTTCGCGAGTTTCCGTTTCAATAGTGGCGCGGTAATGCTCATTTGTGTTAATGTAAATAGTATCAGCATAAGTCATCACCTCTTTTAAGGTTTTATTAAAATCTTGCAGCCAGATGACACTTTTAATACCGGTCACTTCGAAAGCACGGTCTTTGGTTAGTTTTTCACCTTCCCAAATGGCGATGTGTTCATTTGTTTCTTTAAGGAACAGGATTTCTTTCAAATGCTCATAAGGAGCGTCAGGGAATAATAATAAGATGCTTTCTTCTTGATCTACTCCTGATAGATAAAAAATATCGCGGTGTTGCGCGAAGGGAAGAGTGCTATCAGCAGAAACGGGATAAATATCATTGGAATTAAAAACGGCTACACTGTTAGCCTTCATTTGTGCCGTGAATTTGGCTCTGTTTTTAATAAACAAATTGCGGTCTATTTGATGGTATTTCATGATGGATTTATTAATTCAACCAAAAGTAATAAGAATGGTTTTAATAGTTGCAAATCCAATCGGAAAAACTATTAAATTTTAACTATTTATATAGAAAAAATGGCAATAAATACAATTTCGTTTCGTTATGTTCAGTAAGTAATAAAAAAGTTTTAAATTCGTCTGACGGATTCGTGCGATAAAATTTACTATTTTTGAAACATAAAGTTGCTTGAAAAACTAAAGATTCTTCTATGAGAAAGTTATTTATAATTGGTGTATTACTAACGGCCTGCTTGAGTTTGTTTTCTTGTGAAGATGTTGACGATACTCCAAAAGACGCCATGTTAAGAATCAAATTTAAGTTTAATCCGAATCAAGCCCGATTGGATAATTTTGGACAACCCTCTGTAGTTCCTACAGGTAATGGCGCTCAAACCCCACTTTTTAATTCTATTTCCTCCCATTATATTGAGTTGGCACAAAATGAAACTACCCAGTTAGGGCAAGGAGCCATCTTGTATCATGCACCAGAAACTACCTTAGGAGGGGATAATGCAATTGATTTTAGTCAAGCCAAAATTGTGGGCGAAGATGAAATATTTTTGGAAATTCCTTTGAAATCAATAGCTGCTGGGAATTACGATTGGATGAGAGTATCCTTATCGTATCAGAATTATCAAATTTCGGTTCGTAATCAAGGAACGGATTATACCGGAACTTTAGCCAGCTTTGTAGGTTTCAATACTTATATAGATAACTTTTCAATTGGAAACAATCTTTTTCCTATTCATGGGAATAAATTGCAAGGCTTTTGGGCTTTTGCATTGAACGATAATCCCTATACAACTTCAGGGCAAACACCTCCTGGCGCTACCACTGTTCCGAATCCAATTGCCAGTACTTCCCCAATTCCAGCAGGGTCTTGTGTGGTAACGGGTAAATTTGCTTCTACTTTGCAAATTACGGGGAATGAAAAAACCGATATTATGATTACTCTGTCGCTTTCCACAAACAAGAGTTTTGAGTGGCATGAAGTGTTGGTGAATGGAATTTATGAGCCAGCAAGTGGTGAAAATGTGGTAGATATGGGCTTAAGAGGATTGATTCCTTCCTATCAAAGATAGTCTCCCAAAAGGATTGCCATTATTGAATTATCAGCCTTTTATGGAATCACTTTAAATTCATTATAAATTATGTCGAAAAGGTTGTAGTTAAAACTAAATAACCTTATTTTTGTTTGATTTTTTTAAA
>CANCJZ010000042.1 GCA_947378465.1 Flavobacteriaceae bacterium | reverse complement strand
GCGACCATTATATTGGTTTTGCCTTCTGAGAAGCGTTTCATTTCCGCTTCTTTCTCAGCCGGTTTCATTTTGCCGTGCACAATAGAAATACTGTATTGCGGTAAAGGGAAATCTCTGGAGATACTTTCGTAACCGTCCATCAGATCTTTATAATCCATCGTTTCGCTTTCTTGAATCAAAGGGTAGACAATATATATTTGTCTTCCTTTGGCAATTTCATCTTTTAAAAATTTCCAAACTTTTAATCGATTGCTATCGTAGCGGTGTACAGTTTGAATTGCTTTTCTTCCAGGAGGTAGTTCATCAATGACTGAAATGTCCAAATCGCCATATAAGCTCATCGCCAATGTTCTTGGAATAGGAGTAGCCGTCATTACCAATACGTGCGGAGGAATTTCGTTTTTTTTCCATAATTTACTTCTTTGTTCTACACCAAAACGGTGTTGTTCGTCAATTATAGCCAATCCAAGATTCTTGAATTTTACTTTATCTTCTAGTAAAGCATGCGTTCCTATAAGAATATCCAAACTGCCTTCTTCCAGTGCTTCGTGAATAAGCGTTCGCTCTTTTGTTTTGGTTGAACCTGTGAGTAACTTAATGGTGATGTTTAATTCTTTTGCCAATTCCGTAATGCCATTGAAATGCTGTGTTGCTAATATTTCCGTAGGCGCCATTAAACAACTTTGAAAACCATTGTCTTTGGCTAAAAGCATACACATCAGGGCTACAATTGTTTTTCCAGAGCCTACATCACCTTGTAACAATCGGTTCATTTGGGCATTACTTCCCAAGTCATTTCGGATTTCTTTCAGAACTCTTTTTTGAGCGTTGGTCAAATCAAAGGGCAGATGATTTTTATAAAAATCATTAAAGTTTTCACCCACCAAGCCAAAAGGATGTCCTTTAATTTTATGCTTTCGAATCAAGTTCTTAGTAATTAATTGCAGTTGAATGAAGAATAATTCTTCAAACTTTAATCGGAATTGTGCTTTAGCAAGTAAATCTTGATTTTTAGGAAAATGAATATTGAATAGGGCTTCTTTTTTGGAGATTAATTTTAATTCATCAATCAAGTAAAGCGGCAAGGTTTCTTGTAATAAGGATTGGGTTTCAATAAACAATTGTTGCATCATTTTATTGATGACCTTGTTTGAAATCCCTTTGTTTGTGAGTTTTTCAGTACTTGGATAAACCGGTTGCATTGCACTTCGCAAGCTTGCTTGATGCTCTTGTAACAATTCCATTTCAGGATGTGCCATATTGAAAACCGCTCCAAACTGTGCTACTTTTCCAAAAATAACATATACTGTATTGAGTTTTAAACTCTCTCTAATCCATTTGTGTCCTTGAAACCATACCAATTCCATTTGACCAGTATCATCGACAAAGGTCGCAACCAAACGCGTTTTCGCCTTTCCTTGTTCGACGGTTTTGATATTGATGATTTTCCCAACTATTTGAACTTCTGAATTGTTATTTTGCAGTTGATTGATTTTGTAATAACGAGTTCTGTCAATATAACGATTTGGGAAAAGGTGAATCAAATCACCATATTTGTGAATCGACAATTCTTTGCGTAACAAATCACCACGTTGGGGGCCAACGCCTTTTAAGTATTCAATTGAAGTGTCAAACAAATTCACGTTTTAGCCATTTTAAACTAATAAGTGCGAAGATAAGTTTTATTGTAGAATTATTAAAGTTTCAACCCAATTGAGGTAGTGTTTATAATTCTAATAGTAAAATTGGTCCGTTTTTGATTTGATAAAATCAGTCACTAAATAACCAATAAGCTTTCCTACCAAATGGTTGTTCCCTTCATAATCCAAACTCGGAGCGCCTTCACAGATATGCAAATAAGCAGCATTTGGATTCTTCCCAAAGAAGTTGATGAATTGACGTAACTCTTCCACGGAAAATCCGCTCAAGGTCATTGCGCTACTTGCGATATTAGGAATGGCATCTAAATCAATCTCAATTCCGAAACTTTCATTTTTTATAAAATTATAAGCCAATGCCATTTCACTTGAAAAGTCCTTTTCCTTCCGGATGTTGATTTCGTCGTAAGTATTAAAGCGCACTCGGTTTTCAATATCCTTAAGTTGTTTTAAAACGCTTTTAGAAGTATAACTTTCGTGTAATCCAAAAATAAAGTAATTCTTTAGGAAACCTTCTTCATACGCATAAGAGAAACCATTTCCACTGTGACGTCCTTCTAATATTCTAAAATCAGAATGCGCGTCAAAGTTAATGGCATTGATTGGTTTACCTTTTGCTAGTGCAGTTCCTTTGATATTGCCATAAGCATTATTGTGTCCTCCTCCAATAATGATAGGAGTTTTACCTGCTTTGACAATTATGGAAATGATATGTGCTACTTCTTTATCGATTTGAACAACTAATTCGCTCATTTTTTTACGGTCTTCAATTTTATTAAAATCCAAACCTTGAATTAATTCCATTTCTTCGGAAACATCCAATTGTCCTAATATTAATAAACTGGAACCTTTACAAAAACGATTGTGTTGGATGTTGGCAATACTTTTAATAGCACTTGCCCAAGCGGTAGCCGCTCCTGGACGTCCAAAATTGGCTCTAACACCAATGTCTTCAGGGATTCCAAACAATACAAATTGCTGTTCGCAGCTTTTCAAAAAGGAAGGAATGTCTTCTCCTTTTGGAACAATGGCCATTTTTTCGCCAAATTTGACCTCTCCACTTCGGTAGTTTGTAATCTTTGATAAATCAGATATTGTAAAGCGAATGAGCTTTTCCATAAAAATATACTTTGGTCAAAAATAATATAATTATATAAATTAACGTTATAGTTATAAATATTATTAATTTTGCTAACTAATAAATTATAAAAATGGAAAATCAAAAAAGTAATACTTCTTTAAAAGCAATTATCATTGCTTTAGTGCTCCTTTTATTAGGAAGCTTAGGTTATATTTTCAAATTAACAACTGATACCAAAACTCTTGAAACGAATATCACTACTGTGAAGTCCGAAAAAGAGGATATAATGAAAAAGTTAGGTGAACTTAAAGCAACTTATGATACTGCTATTGCTGAAAATAATTCCATGTCAGATGAACTTATTGCTGAGCGTGAAAAAGTAGTTGGTTTAATGGCGCAGTTAGAAAAATCAAAAGGAAATGTTGCTGCTTTAGCAAAATACAAACAACAATATTTGGCTTTAGATACTAAAATGAAATCGTTGATGCAAGAGGTGGAAGTTTTAACTAAGAAAAATCAAGTATTGACCACTAATTTAGACAGTACAACTGTAGTGTTGAAAGAAGCTAAAACTTACAATCAAACATTAGTAGGTCAAAACGAAGAGTTAGCTAAAACCGTTGAAAAAGGTTCTAAACTTTCTGTTTTAAATTTGAAAACAGCTACTTACAAACAAAGAAGTTCTGGAAAACAGATTGAAACAGATAAAGCTAAAAGAGTAGACTTTTTAAGAGTGAGCTTTACTATTGCGGAAAATAACATCGCTAAATCAGGAGATAAAACTTATTATGTTCAAGTTATTGATAGCAAAAGCAATGTGTTAGGGGATAAATCAAATGTTTCTTTTGGAGATAAATCTTTAACTTACAGTTTTACTACTAATGTGAAATATGATAATAAAACGGTAGATGTTACTAAAGATTTGCCAGGTAAAGAATTTGCTGCAGGAACTTATTTTGTAAATGTATTTGACAAAACTGAAATTGTTTCTAAAACCAGTTTTACTTTGAAATAGTTTACAGTAATGTATTATATAAAAGCGAATGTTGTTCAACATTCGCTTTTTTTTATATTTTTATATTCAAAATGCACAGTTGCTATTATCGAATTATCGTTTAGTACAAACCCAATTTTTTTTTAAAATAAATGAAATACCTTTTATTATTAATTCCTTTTATTTCTTTTGCACAACAAACTAAGATTGTTGATTTTACTTCGCTGAATGCTGATTTGGTAATCAATCCAACGGAAAAGAAATTAGTGGGAAAAATCACCTATCAATTCAAAGTGCTTTCCAGTATCGATACGATTAAAATTGATGCCAAATCAATGGAGTTTGAAAATGTAATGATTAATGACAAAGAAGTTCAATTCAAAAACTCAGGCAAAGAGTTACAACTCTTTGAAGGTTATAAAAAAGGAAAGAATATCTTGACGTTTGTCTATACCGTGACTCCTAAACAAACGATGTATTTTACAGGAAAAGATGAGGAACTTCAGGTATGGACGCAAGGACAAGGAAAATATACGAGTTATTGGTTGCCCAGCTTTGATGATGTGAATGAAAAACTGATTTTTAATATTGGAATTACGGTGGATAAAAAATTCACTGCCTTATCGAATGGTGAATTTCAAGCCAAAGAAGGACGATTTAATGATATGGAGTATTATTGGACGTATCAAATGAAAAAGCCTATGAGTTCCTATTTAGTGATGATTGCCATTGGGAAATTTGCTAAAAAAGAAGCAGTTTCTAATTCAGGCATTCCCTTGGAATGGTATTATTCTCCTGCTGATGAAGCCAAGTTTGAACCTACATATCGTTATTCCAAAGAGATCTTTGATTATTTGGAAAAAGAAATAGGAGTGAAGTACCCTTGGAAAATCTATAGACAAATTCCAGTTCGAGATTTTTTATATGCTGGTATGGAAAATACTACTTCCACCTTATTTGCACAGGATTTTGTTATTGATAACATTTCCTATAATGATCGAAATTATGCCAATGTCAATGCTCACGAATTGGCCCATCATTGGTTTGGTGATTTAGTTACCGCCACCTCAAGTACCCATCATTGGTTACAAGAAGGATTTGCAACCTATTATGCTTTATTAGCTGAAAAACAACTTTTTGGTGACGATTATTTTAATTATCAATTGTACCGTAATGCATTGCAATTGCGCAATGCTTCCAAAACCGATACTATTCCGGTGTTAAGTGAAAAAGCAAGTTCTTTATCTTTTTATCAAAAAGGTGCTTGGGCATTGCATATCATCAGAGAAAGTATTGGAGAAAAGAAATTTAGAAAAGCCGTCAAATCCTATTTAAATAAATATAAATTTCAAAATGTTACTACGGAGGATTTTTTAGCAGAAGTCCGAAATGTATCTGATTTTGATACCGAGAAGTTTAAAAAAACGTGGTTAGAAGAAGGAAGTTTCTCTATGGCAACTTGTACTGAGTTGTTAAAGAAAAATCATTTTATGCAAGTGTTATATGATGTTCAATCGCATAAATCAGAAGCATTTAAAGACAAGCAAGCGTATTTTACGCAATTGATGTCAGCATACAATTATTATCCTGTTAAAGTGGAAATGTTGTATCAATTAAAAACAGTTCCTTTTGAGGACAAACAAGTCCTTTTGGAATTGGCCTTACAAACCAATGATATTAAAGTCCGTCAAGCTGTTGCCAATACTCTTGAAAAAATCCCGGCTTCATTTAAAGAATTATACGAAACCTTATTAAATGATTCCTCCTATGAAACCAAGGAAATTGCTTTTACTCATTTATTGGAAAGCTTTCCCGCTGATCGCGCTAAATATTTAGCGATTGCCAAAAATTGGGAAGGCAATAATGATAAAGCCTTGCGCATTTTGTATTTAACTTTTGCACAAGCATCCCCTGAAATTAGCGATTCTGAAAAAAGTAATTTATATAAAGAATTACAAAACTATACCGCTCCAACTTTTGAAAGCTCCATCCGTTTGAATGCTTTTGAGTCCTTGTTTGCGATTAATCCAAAAGATGAAGTGGCACTGCAAAATTTAGTCAATGCCACGACGCATTTCAAATGGCAAGTAGTAAAGTTTGCCAGAGATAAAATTAGAGCATTAATTAAGAATGAAGAATATTTGAATTTTTACAAGGAATTGTTGCCAAAACTTTCTGGAGATGAACATTTTCAATTGGAACGTTTATTACCTAAATAATTAGTATATATTAAAATGTAATTAAGCTATTCAATTGAAATTATTGATATAAAAAAAAAGGAGTAGAATTCGAAATTCTACTCCTTTTTATATTTAAAACTATTTCTTAGTTATTCAACATCACTGGCATTACTAACATAGTAACCGTTTCACCATCATCTAATCCATCCACAGGAGTAAGGATACCCGCTCTGTTTGGCATAGACATTTCCAATTGGATTTCGTCTGATTGAAGGTTGGTCAACATTTCTGTTAAAAAACGAGAGTTAAACCCAATTTGCATATCATCTCCTTGATAATCACAAGTAAGTCTTTCTTCTGCTTTGTTAGAGTAATCGATATCTTCTGCAGATATATTCAATTCTGCACCTGCAATTTTCAAACGAATTTGGTGCGTAGTTTTGTTAGAGAAAATCGCCACACGACGTACTGAACTTAAGAACTGTGTACGATCGATTAACAATTTGTTTGGGTTTTCTTTTGGAATTACCGCTTCGTAGTTTGGATATTTACCGTCAATTAAACGACAAGTCAATACATAGTTTTCAAACGAAAAGGTTGCATTCGAATCGTTATATTCAATTTTAACTTCAGCATCCGAAGCACCAAAAATGCTTTTTAAGATATTCAATGGCTTTTTAGGCATGATAAAGTCGGCTACTTGAGAGGCTTTAACATCCGTACGCGCATATTTTACTAGTTTGTGAGCATCAGTAGCTACAAAGATCAATCCTTCTGGTGAAAATTGGAAGAACACTCCGCTCATCACAGGACGTAAATCATCGTTACCAGAGGCGAAGATGGTTTTGCTAATAGCAGTTGCCAATACTTCCGCAGGAACCATTGTAGAAGAAGGATCTTCTAAGTTTACTGATTTAGGAAATTCCTCTCCTGGAGCGTATGCAATTGCATATTTCCCAGAATTAGAGCTAATTTCGATAGTACTGTTTTCTTCTACAGTAAAAGTTAGTGGTTGCTCAGGAAATGTTTTTAGAATGTCTAATAATAATTTCGCAGGAACCGCTACACTTCCCTTGTCAGTAGATTCTATTTCTAAAGTAGCCGACATTGTCGTCTCCAAGTCAGAAGAAGAAACAGTTAACGATTTTTTATTTAATTCAAATAAAAAGTTATCTAAAATAGGTAAGGTATTGCTACTATTAATAACACTACCTAAAACTTGTAGTTGCTTTAATAAATACGAGCTAGATACAATAAACTTCATTTTCTTTATTTTTTACAAATATATCTTAAAGAAATAGATTTCAAAAAGAAATTATGGAATTATTTTTTTTGGAGTTACAAAGTTACAAAGTTCCAAAGCTCCAAAGTTTCAAAGTGTCAAAGTGTCAAAGTTTCAAAGTGTCAAAGTGCCAAAGAAGGAAAGATTCAATATTGAATTTTAAAATCTAAATAGAAAGGCTCTTTTTTTCTGGCAGAAATGTTCTATTGTCTCAGGGAGACTCCTTTTTTTCTCTGTGAAATCTCTTTTTGTTACAGGGAGACTCCTTTTTTCTCTGTGAAATCTCTTTTTGTTGCAGGGAGACTCTTTTTGTCTCTGGGGAATTTCTTTTTGTTACAGGAAGACTCCTTTTGTCTCTAGGAAATTTCTTTTTGTTACAGGAAGACTCCTTTTGTCTCGAGGAAATTTCTTTTTGCCTCGAGGAGATTTCTTTTTGAATTAAGTATATCTAATTAGTAGTAAATTGACTTCCTTATTTTAAGAAATAGATTTCTTTTTATGCAATGTAAAAACATCCTCTATCTAGGGGTAAATATTTTGATTTTAGTGTTTTAGAAAGTTGTTTTCAGCTTTCAACTAGCGTTTTTTTGAAAAAAAAAATGCGTTTATTTTTTCTTAAATTTTGATTGGAAATTCTATTAACAGAAAATAGAATGAATTTTGACTTTTTCCTTATGAATTTTTCAAAAACAACAATAAAAAATAGGGTGAAAATGATTTTCTTCCAAACTAAAAATTAATATAAATTACTTGTTTTTAGTGAATTGTATTTTTAATTTAGTCAAAAAAAAAGCAATAATTAATTTAAAAAATCTTTCTTTATGAAAAAGATCAGATGTAGATTAGAGTATCGCGATTTTAATAATCGAGACCTAATCCAGTTTTGTACTCAGGTGTCTAATGGCATATTTAATGATGCCGATAAATTTGACGCACCAGCAGTTGCCCATGCTGTTTTTACCACAGCTTTTACTAATTACACCGATTCAGTGGCACGTTACGAAAATGCTCCTAAAATTGAGAAAACAGCAATGGAGTTAGCTCGAAAAGAAATGATCGAAATATTAGACCTTATGCGTCTTTATGTAGATCAACTTGCTAATGGAGATGAATCATTAATCAACTTGTCAGGATTTGTTCCTACAAAAGCAACTGTAGACAAAAGCACCCCTTTGGTTGCTACTGAATCTTTTGATGTGAGAAGAACTACTAACTTGGGTGAAGTACAGGTGGAAATTCACAAACAAAGTGCATATGATGCACTTTGGTATTTTGTAATTTGTAGCACTTCCTATAATTTACCAGCAAACATCGTTAATGAGGGGGTCTTGGATTTTTCAAACAAAAATGACAATATGAGAATCAATTTGTCTAATGGTAGAACTAAAGTGTTCTCTAATCTTCCAACTGGGACTATGTACTATTTTTATGTAATTGCGGCTAATTCTGTTAGTGTTTCTCCTATAAGCAGCCCTAAAGGATTACAATTGTAGGGGTACTTGTGGTTACAAAGGTTAGTGGTAAACCTTTGTAGTTACAAAGGTTATAGGTTTGAATGAATAGAATTAAACATTATTTTAAATTAAAAACCTGATAGTTCAATAGAAACTATCAGGTTTTTTTTTCAGTGCCAAAGTTCCAAAGTTTCAAAGTGCCAAAGTGCCAAAGATTGTTACTAATCTAATTTTTGACTATTTCTATTCTCTATTCTCTAACCACAATATCTTTCTTCTTGCCTCTTTCTTCTTTCCTCTAACCACAATCTCTCAATACTTAATACTCAATACTTAATACTTTATTCTCAATACTTACTTACTGTACTTTCTTTTTCTAATAAAAGTAAAGAGTAGTCCAAAAATTAGTAATAATAAAAGTGGCATTCCGATAGTGATGATTTGGATATAAGTATATTCTTCGTGAACGCGTTCTCGGTCTAATAAAGGCAAGTCAACGGCTTTGTTTCGGATGTTGATCAATCCGTTGTCATCTAATAGATAGTTGACACAGTTCATCATAAACTCTTTATTAGCATATAAATTATTGGTCCATTTGTCATAGCCTAATTCCAGAGGTTGGTAGTTTTTGTCGTATTGATTACGGACTACATCTCCATCAGAAACAATAATCATTTTGTTGTTTTTTCCTTGTGCCTTAAAACTTGGATCTTTAAAAGGTAACACTCTATTTTGATACACCGAATTGAATTTTCCTTCTAACAATACGGCCACTGGCATATTGCTTCCTGCTATTGGGAATTCTTTGGGTTCCGGTTTGTCTTCCACCATATTCAAATTCACTTCAATAGGAGTTCCCACAGGACGTGAATATTTGGAAGAATGCAACAGTACTGTTTTTTTGATAGGGTTGTTAAGCAATTCAATAGGGTTGGCAAATTCAAATTTTACCATATCCAAATTACTAGTGATGGGATGTTTGGAATCGGAATATACCGCTGGTGAGTACAACCAAGGGAATTTAGTGTATTGAGTAGCACTTCCTTGTTTTCCCGTAGCCAAAGCAATTGGAATGGCTTGTATATCCTTAATCAAGTCCGGTTTGATACGCACTCCGTATTTGAAAAACATATCGTTGATATTCAAGTCTCTTGGGAAGGCTAGATTTTGTGGTGTTTCAATCAAACTGTCCATTTCTATATTTACTTGATCGACTAACCAAAGCGTTTTTCCACCATTCATTACAAATTGATCCAACACTTGTTTTTCTTCATCGGTAAACTTTTCGGTTGGTTTGGCGATGATGGCTAAGTCGTATTTATTCAAATATTTTAAAGCTTTATTTGGATTCTTTGCTACCGAATCAAGGGTGAAAGTTCCTATGTAATAATTTTCTTTAACCGATTTGATAAAGTCGGCCATCAACAAATCGTGCAATTCGCCATTGCCTTTCATTACCGCCACCTTGCGTTCTTTGTTTTTAGAAACAGTGTTGAATGCATTGGCAAAAGCATATTCTAAATGCTGCACGGAACTCACCACCTTTTCGGCAGTGGAAGCGCCCATCATGTTTTTTAACAAAGGCACTTTAGTACTTTTGTTATTATAAGTTACAATTGCCCAAGGAAAAACCACCTCTTGAGTTTGTTTTCCTTTGTCATCTACGGTTACGTTAATTGGTGTCAAGCCACGTTCCATAAACGATTGCATAATTTGGTCGCGCTCTTCTTCTTTTTCCAACGGATTGACAAATTGGAAAATGATATTGGAATTGTAGGCTTTGTATTCTTCTAACAATTGTTGGGTTTCCGTTTGAAGTTTTTTGAATTCTCCTGGGAAATTTCCTTGTAAAAAGACATCAACATATAAAGGTTCGTTTACTTGCTTTATAATCGATAAGGAAGTATCCGAAAGGGTATAACGCTTGTCGGCAGTTAAGTCAAAACGTTTGAAGAAATAGTGTCCAGCAAAGTTAATCCCCACTAAAACAACTATAAAAGTCAGTACTTTTTTAGAAAAAAACTTCGTGAAAATAGATGGAGTACTCATTATGCTTTAAGAGATTTTAATTTGTAAACAGTCATCGATAAAAATAGTGCCGCAACACTCATAAAATACAATACGTCTCGGGTATCAATCACCCCACGGCTCATACTTTTAAAATGGGAATCCATTCCAAAGGAAGCAATTAGGTCTTCTGCTCCTTTGACAAAACTAGAGGCTCCAGTAAATCCAAAATAAAAGATAAAACATAAGAAAACCGAAAGGATAAATGCTACGATTTGATTTTCCGAAAGGGTAGAGGTAAAGATTCCAATGGCAGTATAGCCAGAAATCAAAAACAATAAACCAAAATAGGATCCAATAGTACTTCCCATATCAATATTACCTTCAGGCATTCCCAAAGACGAAATGACATACACATATATAAGTGTTGGAAGCAAAGCAATGATGATTAAAGCCAAAGCGCCTAAAAACTTTCCGCCTACAATTTCCCATATCGAAATGGGTTTGGTTAATAATAATTCAATGGTTCCTTGTTTTTGTTCATCGGAAAAACTGCGCATCGTTACCGCAGGAATCAGGAAGATTAAAATCCAAGGCGATAAGGTGAAGAACGGGCTCAAATCGGCAAAGCCACTGTTTAGGATGTTAAAATCACCTTCAAATACCCAAAGGAAAAGCCCGTTAAGCAATAAGAAGATGGCGATTACTAAATATCCAATAGGCGAACCAAAAAAGGATTTTATTTCTCTTAATAATATTGATTTCATAGTTTATTTTAAATGCCTAAAAGGCGCTAAGGGTATTATGTCAAGCTCACTAATTTATCGACGCTCCAAGCTTCGGGTTTGTCGTTGAACAATTTTTTAGTAAATGCCCAAACTTCATCAAACAAAGCTGATTGTCGGTAGTTCTCTAAGTCTTGTTCCGTTTCCCAATAGCTATAGGTAAAAAAGACGCACGGATTGTTTTTGTCCTGATACAATTCTAATAAACGATTACCAGCGGAATTTCGTATATGCGACTTCATCAATTCGAAGTTTTCTAAAAAAGCGGGGATGTTTTCCTCGTGGAAGGACATTTTGACGATTCGTACAAACATAGTATAGTTAGTGTTTCTTTATTTTATTTAATTAAAATTTATAGTAATGGCATCTCTAAAGTTAATTCCCAAAAGACTAGAAGCGGAACCCACCGAGGCAGGATTACTTCTAAAGATGGATATTTCCAAATAACCTGCTTCATTGAATATCGCTAATTTTTCTCCTTCATAGTTTTTAATCTCATAGCTTCCCATATTTCCAATATCGGAGTAGCGCGAAAAGATGGTTCTCAAGGTACTCTTTTTAGCGTATTTGTATTTTTCATTTAAGGTAATCTCATAGGGTCTGCCTTTTCCTGTCTCAAGGAATAATGCTTTGGTGATATTGGTCACTACATTTCCAAAATGATCAATATAAATGACATATCCTTTTATAGATGATTTGTCATCGGCGACTACCGGTTTGAATTCTGTTACGTGTTTGATGCTGTCGATTTCTTTTCCAATAACATTCAAAAGGCCTCCTTTGGCTAAGTGAACTGCTACCTTAAGAAACACATCCAAATCAGTGGCATCCGGTAACAAACGATCGTGGATGTTGATGGCAACAATTTTTTCAGGGACAATTTTTTGAATCAACATACTTAGGATACCGTTATCGGCACATATAAAGTAGTGATCGTTCCATTTCATCGCAATATGCTGGTTTTCTTTAGTCAATTCACAATCTACCCCAATCAAATGAACGGTTCCTTTTGGAAAAGCATTATAAGCCGCGCTAATTACATAGTTGGCTTCTACAATATTAAAGGGATCAATGTCGTGGGAAATGTCAACAATAACCGCTTCGGGATATTCGGAAAGTAACTTCCCTTTCAGTGCTCCCACAAAGTGGTCCTTCAGTCCGTAGTCGGTAGTAAGGGTAATTATTGACATAAAATTGTTTATAACTAAATGAAAAACCTATTAGTGTAATTCTTAAATTTGAAATGATTGCAAAGCTAGTAATTATTAGTAAAAAATTAATTAAAAAACGCATCCATTTGAACGAACGTATCATTGAACTACACGACATCGCTCCAAAAGAATTTTGGGGTGCCCAAGACGCTCACCTTGAAACCATAAAAAAGTACTATCCGAAGCTTAAAATCGTAGCGCGAGGAACCACTATCAAGGTATTTGGAGAACGAGAAGAATTGGACGAATTTGAAAATCGATTCAACCGATTAATGTTACACTTTACTAGATATAATAATATTGATACCAATGTTATTGATCGTGTAATTCAAAGCAGTACCCACGAAGAACACCGTATGCCAGATCACGACAAAATCCTAGTTCACGGAATAGGAGGAAAGCTGATTAAAGCAATGACACCTAATCAACAGAAACTGGTTGATTATGTTCATAAAAATGATATGGTTTTTGCGGTAGGTCCTGCGGGAACTGGAAAAACCTATACCGGTGTTGCCTTAGCCGTTAAAGCATTAAAAGAAAAACAAGTCAAGCGCATCATACTTACCCGTCCTGCGGTGGAAGCAGGGGAGAACCTTGGTTTTCTACCTGGGGATATGAAGGAAAAGCTGGATCCATATATGCAACCATTATACGACGCATTACGCGATATGTTGCCTCCTCAAACTTTAGATGATTATATCCTAAAAGGGATTATTCAAATAGCTCCACTTGCCTTTATGCGTGGACGTACCTTGGATCATGCTTTTGTAATCCTCGATGAAGCTCAGAACACCACTCATTCGCAAATGAAAATGTTCCTGACCCGTATGGGTAAGAACGCTAAGTTTATCATTACCGGTGACCCTGGTCAGGTAGATTTGCCTCGTCGCACCATTTCAGGATTGAAAGAAGCCCTTTTGGTATTAAAAGACATTGATGGCATTGGAATTATTTACCTTGATGATAAAGATATTGTCCGTCACCGTTTGGTTAAAAAGGTAATTGATGCGTATAAGAGTATAGAGAATCAGGATTGATTTTAGGTATTAGGTAATAGGGAATAGGCGATGTGGTTACTTTGTGTAATTGCTAATTAAAGTAAGTTCTAATCCTATTATAGTTACGAAACCTGACAGGGTTATTAATTCCAAAAGCATTTCAATTAAAAAAACAATTATTCATTAATCAATATTTCAATATTTGAAATTCCAATTTAATTTCGAAACCTGACAGGTTTTTAAAACCTGTCAGGTTTTTTTAACACCAACATTTTTAACACCAACATTTTTAATACCAACATTTTAAATTTAATTATTTCAATTTCAAATAGAGTTTCATAAAAACGAATCATTTACAAACAATAAAAAAACAAACCAACAAACAAATTCAAAGATTAACTTTCAGTAACCACATCGCCTATTGCCTATTGCCTAAATAAAGCCTAAATACTATTGTATATCTACTCTAAAGAAACTATTTTTGCGCCACACAACAACACACACAATGAATACTATAACTACTACTCAATTTAATTTTCCCAATCAGAAATCAGTTTACCGCGGTAAGGTAAGAGAAGTGTACAACATCAATGACGAGCTTTTAGTAATGGTCGCAACCGATCGGTTATCAGCATTTGATGTCGTTTTGCCAAAAGGAATCCCTTATAAAGGACAAATTTTGAATCAAATAGCGACCAAGTTTATGAAAGCTACAGAGGATATCGTTCCTAATTGGCTTATTGCGACTCCCGATCCCAACGTTGCGGTAGGACATTTGTGTCAACCGTTTAAAGTAGAGATGGTCATTCGTGGGTACCTTTCAGGTCATGCTGCTCGTGAATATGCTTTAGGGAAACGAACACTTTGTGGAGTTGCGATGCCTGAAGGAATGAAGGAAAACGATCGCTTTCCAACTCCAATTATCACGCCTACTACCAAAGCTGATTTTGGGGTGCACGATGAAGATATTTCTCGTGAGGCAATATTGTCACAAGGGATAGTTTCAGAAGAAGATTATTTGGTTTTAGAACAATATACTCGTGCTTTATACCAACGTGGAAGTGAAATTGCGGCTTCCAGAGGATTGATTTTAGTGGATACTAAATATGAATTTGGTAAAACAAAAGATGGGGTTATCGTTCTTATTGATGAAATTCATACTCCTGATTCATCGCGATATTTTTATGCTGAAGGCTATCAGGACAATCAAGATCAAGGTTTAGAACAAAAACAATTGTCCAAGGAGTTTGTACGCCGTTGGTTGATTGAGAATGGTTTTCAAGGAAAAGAAGGCCAACAAATCCCTGAAATGACTGAGGAATACATCAATTCAGTGTCAGAACGTTATATTGAATTATATGAAAATATTATAGGCGAACCGTTTGTGAAAGCCGACATCAATCAAATCAATGATCGAATCGAACACAACGTAGTACGCTATTTGAATCAATAATAAAAAGTTCCTGAAAAGGAACTTTTTTAGTTTTTACTCTTTATCAAATGGATTTTTCTCCACGCTAATCCATAAACATTGATTACTTTTGCAGCTTTAAATACAGACAAATGATACAGATTGGTCAACACAATACCCTTACCATTGCACGTGATACCAAAGTGGGTTTATTCCTTACTGATGGCACCGACGATGTTTTACTTCCTAATAAATACGTTCCTAGAGAGTTTGAAATAGGGCAGGAGTTAGCGGTATTTGTTTATCTTGACCACGAGGAACGTCCTGTAGCAACTACTTTAGTTCCTTATATCCAATTGAACGAATTCGGTTGGTTGCGCGTAAATTATATCAACGAATTTGGAGCTTTTATTGATTGGGGACTAGAGAAAGATTTATTTGTTCCATTCAAAGAGCAAGCGCGCCCAATGGAGCAAGGCAAACGCTATTTGGTTTATCTGTATATGGATGAAAAAACCAATCGCTTGACTGCATCAAGTAAAACAAATCAGTTTTTAGACAACGAAAACATTACCGTTGCAGTTCACGAAGAAGTCGATATTATAGTTTCACATATTACGGATATTGGAATCAATGTAATCATCAATGAAAAACACAAAGGTTTGGCTTATAAAGACGAGGTTTATACAGAAGTAAAGCCAGGTCAACGCATGAAAGGCTATATCAAAACGATTCGTCCTGATGGTAAAATTGATGTAAGTCTACAAAAAATAGGTATTGAAGCCATAGAACCTGGTGCAGAAAAAATACTTAGCGAACTTAGAGCAAGTAGAGGTGTTTTGCGATTAAATGACCACTCGCATCCTGAAGATATCAAAACAGTACTCCAAATGAGTAAAAAAACTTTTAAGAAAGCCGTAGGACATTTGTATAAAAACAAATTAATCGAGATTAAAGAAGACGGGATTTATTTGTTGTAGGTTTTTTAGGTTGCAGGTTGATTTTGTTATAGGTTGTAGGTTTGTTGCGTATACCTAGTTTACTTAATTATTCCCTTTGTTTTTGGCATTAGCATTAATGATAGTTCTTGGAGCTTAGTTGTTTCTGGTACAATCCTTATTGATCTTGTTAAGATGCATATTTATTCAAAAAGTTGTCTCGTTGTTTTAAAAAGTCATTCAATTTGTCTTTACATTAGACTAGTTGATTTTATTTTTTTTAATTAAACTATTGTTTTATATTTAAAACTTAAAACCCAATATTCCACTCCAGAACTTACAACCTACAACAAAACCAACCTACAACAAAAACAACTTACAACAAAACAAATATGCTACCCAACTGGATAAACGACCTTAAAGAAGAAGACACCAAACAACCTGTATTATTTATTGGGCATGGTTCGCCGATGAATGGTATTGAAGATAATATGTATTCTCGTAATTGGGCTACTTTAGGAGCAACTCTTGTCAAACCTAAAGCAGTTATTGTTATTTCAGCACATT
>CANCJZ010000041.1 GCA_947378465.1 Flavobacteriaceae bacterium | reverse complement strand
ATAAAATCATTGAATTTCTTCACGTAAAACCAGGTAAAGGTCCTGCGTTTGTAAGAACCAAATTAAAGAGTTTAACTACTGGAAAAGTATTGGATAATACGTTTTCAGCAGGTCACAAAATTGAAGATGTTCGTGTGGAAACGCATACTTTTCAGTACTTATATGCTGAAGGAGATCAATTCCACTTTATGAATACAGAATCCTATGAGCAAATCACTTTGAATAAAAATATCTTAGATGCTCCGGATTTATTAAAAGAAGGAACGAATGTAATGGTGCAAATCAATACTGAAACGGAAATGCCTTTGGCAGTTGATATGCCTGCTTCTATTGTTTTAGAAGTGACTTATGCTGAGCCAGGAGTTAAAGGTAATACTGCTACTAACGCTACTAAACCAGCAAAAGTGGAAACAGGAGCTTCTGTAAATGTACCTTTGTTTATTAACGAAGGAGATAAAATCAAAATTGATACTGCTACAGGTTCTTATATCGAGCGTGTAAAGGAATAGTTTATAGTGTAACGTGGCAATTGGTTTAGTTCCAATTGCCATTGTGCGCTGAACCACAACAAATATGAAGTTTCCAAAAGTACAATCTCTAAAAGATATTGCTGAAATCATCGGATGCCACTATATTGGCGGCGATGATTTTCCAGTTTATGGTATGAACGAAATCCACGTGGTAACCCCTGGGGATATCGTTTTTGTTGACCATCCAAAATACTATGACAAAGCTTTGCAATCGGCTGCTACTATTGTTTTAATTAACAAAGAGGTGGATTGTCCAGAAGGAAAAGCCTTGTTGATCTCAGACGATCCGTTTAGAGATTTTAATAAACTCTCCCGTCATTTCAGACCTTTTCAAGAAGCGAATGTTTCCATTGCAGCTAGTGCTGTAATAGGAGAGGGGACGGTAATACAACCCAATTGTTTTGTAGGGCATAATGTAACTATTGGAGCGAATTGTATTATTCATTCCAATGTTTCCATTTATGACAATACAGTAATAGGGGATAATGTAATTATACACGCTGGAACTATATTAGGAGCGGATGCTTTTTATTATAAAAAAAGGCCTGAAGGTTTTGATCAATTGTTGTCCTGTGGAAGAGTCGTAATTGAGGATAATGTAGGAATTGGAGCTTTGTGTACGATAGACAAAGGCGTAACCGGTGATACTACTATTGGAGCAGGAACGAAAATGGACAATCAAGTACACGTAGGACACGATACAGTAATCGGTAAGAAATGTCTAATTGCAGCACAAACAGGCATTGCAGGTTGTGTGATTATTGAAGATGAAGTTACTTTGTGGGGTCAAGTGGGAACAACCAGTGGTATTACTATTGGAGCGAAAGCCGTTGTAATGGGACAAACCGGAGTAACCAAATCTATAGAAGGAGGGAAGTCCTATTTTGGAACCCCTATCGAAGAATCAAGAGAAAAGCTTAAACAATTAGCAAATATCAAGAGAATACCTGAATTAATAAAAAGTCTTAAACCATGACACCAAAAGAATTAGTTCTTGATTTTTACAAGAATGATTTGATTTTGGACAAATCAGAAGTGAATGAATTTCTGCATCCTGATATCTTAATTGAATGGAATAGCAGTAAAGGATTTATCCAAATGAATAAAGAGGATGTGTTGAATTTGACGGATCAGTTGAGTAAAGCCTACGTTCGATCAAAAATGCGAATTACGCATTGTATTACCGAAGGAAATATGGTTTCGGTGCGTTACACCCATTTTGTAAAAACTATTGAAAATCCAAGAGAGGAGATGTTATTGGCCCATTTTTTTGTAATCTGGGAAGTAAAAGATAACAAATTATACCGAGGGTATCAAATGAGTCAATTTTCATAAATTATATATACATATTTAGCAAATATTAAGGAAAAAACTAAGCGCTTAATACGTATTAGTAATTACAATTTAATACTTTTGCATCACAAAAAATAATATACAAACTAAATTATATATCATGAGTGTTTTAGTTAATAAGAATTCAAAAATAATCGTTCAAGGATTTACAGGAAGTGAAGGAACTTTCCACGCTTCACAAATGATTGAGTACGGAACAAACGTAGTAGGTGGAGTTACACCAGGAAAAGGTGGAACTAGTCATTTGGATCGTCCTGTTTTTAATACTGTAAAAGATGCAGTTGAACAAGCGGGTGCGGATACTTCAATTATTTTTGTACCGCCAGCATTTGCTGCTGATGCGATTATGGAAGCTGCTGATGCAGGAATTAAAGTAATTATTGCAATAACTGAAGGAATTCCAGTAGCGGATATGATTAAAGCTTACGCTTATATTCAAGATAGAAATTGTCGTTTAGTAGGTCCTAACTGTCCAGGTGTAATTACTCCCGAAGAAGCAAAAGTAGGTATCATGCCAGGTTTTGTTTTCAAAAAAGGAAACGTAGGGATTGTTTCTAAATCAGGAACATTAACATATGAAGCAGCAGACCAAGTAGTAAAACAAGGTATGGGAATCACTACTGCTATCGGTATTGGTGGAGATCCAATCATTGGAACAACTACTAAAGAAGCAGTGGAATTGTTAATGAACGATCCAGAAACAGAATGTATCATTATGATTGGTGAAATCGGTGGTCAATTAGAAGCGGATGCTGCTCGTTGGGTTAAAGCTGACGGAAACCGTAAACCAGTAATTGGTTTTATCGCTGGTGAAACTGCTCCAAAAGGACGTACAATGGGTCACGCAGGTGCTATTGTTGGTGGTGCTGATGATACTGCTGAAGCTAAAAAGAGAATTATGAGAGAATGTGGTATCCACGTTGTTGATTCTCCAGCTGAAATTGGTAAAAAAGTTAAAGAAGTGATGGGTTAATCCTTATTACTTTTCAATATAAAAGCCTCACATTGTGAGGCTTTTTTTATGCAAAATGAAAGGCTTTTTATTGATAGAAATATTATCTATCTTCATAGATTCGATGTTTGTGTTTTTCTTTTGCAATATGTGACTTTGTAACATTCAAAAAAAAAATATTTAAAAAACAACAAGTCAAACACACCTGCCGTTGCTCCAAACGCACCTGCCATTGCTCCAGACACAACTGCCATTACTCCAAACGCACCTGTCGTTGCTCCAAACGCACCTGCCGTTGCTCCAGACACAACTGCCATTACTCCAGACGCACCTGTCGTTGCTCCAGACGCACCTGTCGTTGCTCCAGACGCACCAGCCACATTAATCAGCCTCTAAACGACATCAGTTAAGCCAGTTGCTACTTCATCCCTATAACCTATAAAACCCTACAACCTATAGAAAACCTATAACTTCTTTTAAGCCAACAAAAACAATACGATCAAAGGGAAGATAATACCCATTAATGCAAGTTTCCAACCTCTTCTTTTAAAGCTAAATTTGCCCGCAGGAATCATTATGGCGCCTGTGATTGCTATCGTTATTAAGGAGATGCCAAAGAGGTCACCATAGTAGATCCACCAATTGGAAGTGTTTTTGTGTAACTTCATCATTTGGCTGATTACAGGAGTCTTGATAAAAGAAACTATTTCTCCTTTGCCGGATTTTATATCGATACTCAAGTCATGTTTTTCAAATGAAATTCGGAATTCACCGTCATCAACTTTTTGTCGACGGAGCTTATCATCGATGTTCAATCGTTTGGCTAAAGTTTCAGCATATTCATCATTTAATTGCTCTTCAGCGGGAAGTTTAACTTGAATAGCTTTTGTTTCGACAGTGTATTTCTCGGCATGCCAACTGTCACGATGGTTCATTAATATGCCCGAAACGGCAAATGAAATGATTAATCCAATATAGAAATAGCCTAAGTCTCGATGTAGTCCTCTTATTTTTTGTTGATTCATAGCTTGTTTATTTTGTTTATTGTGGAATACCTATTTCCAAAAACCTAATAGGAATGTTTAAAAATATCATTTATTTTATGATATATTATTTTTTAAAACTTAATATATCCTAAAGAGTAGCTTTATTTAACTATGAACAATAAAGAATTAGGTCAACAGAAATAATACTGCAAGTGGAAAGAGCAAGCCTAATGCAGCAAGTTTCCATCCTCTGTTTTTGAAACTAAATTTGCCCGATGGAATCATAATGGCTCCAGTAATTGCGATGGTAATTAAGGATAATCCAAAGATATCTCCATAATAAATCCACCAATTGGAAGTGCTTTTATGCAATTGCATCATTTGGCTGATCAAAGGTGTTTTGTAAAAATGGATGACCTCACCACTGTGCTTATTTAAATTAATACTCACATTATGATTGTTGTAATACAAATTGAATTTGCCATCTTTCACCTCATTGTATTTTAATACATCATCAATCATTAACAGCTTGCTTAGTTCTTTAGCATAAGTATCGTTGAGTTTTTCCTTTGGTGGCAGTATTACGGCTACAGAATATTTCTCAACGGTAAACTTCTCAGGTTCCCAATAATCACGGTGATTCATTAAAATGCCTGATAGGGCGAATGAAATGATAAGGCCTATATATAAATATCCCAAATCGCGATGTAATGCTCTTGCTTTCATAATGTAATGGTGTTAGAATTTGGCATTAAAGCCAATGTATAAACTTCTACCAATGGCAGGTATAATTCCAGGTCCTGGATATTCGTCAGTTCTTCTTGTAAAATAATCTTTGTTAGTAAGGTTGTTACAACCTAATTTGATCGCAAAATTTTGATATTGATAGGTAGTACTCCAATCGATTACTTGGTAAGCTGGAATATAACCCGCTACTGGATTGTCGCTCGTCATAGTATTGGAAGCATCTCCAAAGGCATCACCCACTTGATTGATTTGGAAAGTAGTCGAAAAGTTTCGTGCACTAAAATTCAAACCAATTCTATTGATGTATTTAGTTGCGGTTTCAACTCTTTTACCTTTGAATTCACCATTGGTATAGCGAGCATCTATATAGGAGTAAGAATCAAAAACGCTTAATCCAAAAGTGGAGTTGGGATTGAAATATTTTATAAAATTAAATTCTACATAACTCTCTACTCCTTTGTGAACACTGTTGGCAATGTTTTTACGGATTGAATATAAGTCGCCTGAAATAGGATCACTTTCAAGTGTCACTCCAATGCGGTTGTTGTAGGCCATATAAAAACCACTAATATCAAAATTCAAATAGTTTTTAATCGTACCTCTATAGCCCAAGTCACTATTATACCCTTTAGAATCTTTAAGGTTAGGATCGATTTTGGAAGTTACCCCAAAAGGTTCTATTTGACCATAGTCAATAGGACGGTACACTTGAGAGATATTGCCGTAAAAGTTAGTGTTTCGAGAAATTTTATATTGTGAACCTACTCCTAATAAAGTAAAAGTTCTAGTACGTTTAGCATCCGACAATAATTTATCCCCATCTACAATACTGTAACCTTTGGCGGTGCTTTTTAAATATTCCAATCGCATTCCTGGAGTAATCGAGAAACTGTTAGTGAGTTTGAATATATTTTCAACAAAAGGAGCAAAATTGGTTGTTGTGAAGTTCATGCTTTTTTCAAAGTTTCCAGTATAACTCAAATCAAAATCACTTCCTGTTGTTCCTTCTCCTCCTCCTTGACGATTGAACCAAGCATAACTTTGACGAAATCCTCCAGCAAGTGTTGATTTTTGATTCAGTAAACTGTAACTATGCGATCCGCGAATTTCTGTAGTGATGTTGCGCATGTCTTCATTTTCAACTTCTCTTGGAACATAAGTTCCTGTAACGGGGTCAATGCCGTCAATAGCACTTGGACCTCCATCTTCATTTCGCCATACTAAGGAACGATTGCTATACAGGAAATTTGTTTTTACACTGAATGTTGTGTTTTC
Organism: Flavobacteriaceae bacterium; assembly: GCA_947378465.1. Taxonomy (GTDB): domain Bacteria; phylum Bacteroidota; class Bacteroidia; order Flavobacteriales; family Flavobacteriaceae; genus Flavobacterium. Next base: position 10,805 of record CANCJZ010000041.1, on the reverse strand, counting down.
GTTAGGGTTATAATTTAAAGTTCCTGTTAGGATGTTCCAAGGGCTTTTAATCCAATTTCGAGCTCTTGTTGATTGTTGTGGGTTTGCATTAAATTGATCGTCGCTTAATCCCCCTGGCATATGCACCTTGTTGCGGAGCAAAGAATATTCAATTCCTAAATTAAGTTTGTTAGAGGCTTTGTAATTGATTTTTCCAAATCCTGAAACCTGCGATTGTTGACTGTTTTCTCTATAGCCTTCCATATAACGGTATTGTAAAAAACCATAATAACTGAGCTTGTTAATAGTCCCTCCAACTGAGTTAAATGAATTAAATAAACCATAACTACCTATGGTTTGTGCCACCATAACTTCCATTGGCTTTTTTGGAGCATCCTTGATAACATAGTTGACCATTCCTCCAAATTGTGAACCAAATTGTAACGATGCTGCACCACGAATAAATTCAATTCTATTTACTGCTTCCATAGGGGGTAAATAATAAGCCTCGTTGTAACCGTATATATCTGCACTTATATTGTAACCATTTTGACGGGTATTCATTTCAATACTTTGGGAAGGGTTTAATCCTCGAGTAGCAATACCGTTAGCTGTAAAGCCACTGCTTTCTGTTTCAACGATATTCAATCCAGGAATACGACCAAGAATTTGTCTAGTATTGTTGATGGCTTTATTAGCATCCAAACTATCAATAAGAATTAATTCGGTCTTTTTGCCTGCGAAAATGATTCCGTCTTTGGTATCCGGTAAATGTCCAATTCCGTTAACGGTTTTGTATCCTTTGATATAAACTTCTTTTAAAATATTGGGTTGGTCTTGAGCATTTAATTTAATAAAACTAATAAGGAATAATAGGATGAGGTTGTATTTAAAATTCATAATGGGTTATTTTCGGTAATGATCAGTTAGAGTTTCTAAAAAGACTTTTAGTTTGCGTTCTTCTTCTAGGGTTAATTTCAAATCGCCTAACTCTTCAATATTGACATTGGTATTGTATTCAGGAGTTCCTAAGTTTTCAACTAATCGTTTATTGTAAAAATGAATTACTTCTTCAAGTGTATTAAACACTCCATTGTGAAAATAAGGAGCCGATAAAGCTACATTTCGCAAAGAAGGGACTTTGAATTTTCCTTTATGAGTATTTTGATTGACAATCGCTCCTATGCCTAAGTCGACATAATTCGCTCCATCAGGATTAATTGCTGCTGGCATATTATAAAATGGATTCAATGGGTTTTTAGGAACTCCAATATTGTCATAAGTAAAATCAGTAAAAAGTACTTTGCCAGTGTTTTCATCCGCATCAACAATATGGCAATTGGCACAAAGTGCTTTGCCTACAAATAAATTAAGTCCGTCTTTTTCATCTTGTGTGAAATCAACTGTTCCTTTTGAATAATAATCAAACTTTGAAGTAAAGGAATTGACTGTTCTCGATTTTTCAAAATTGGCCACGGCATCCGCAAATTGTGATAGCAATACTTCATCATCATTTGTGCTTCCATAGATGCTAATAAAATCATTGAAGTAGGATAAGTTTCGAATTTTATTCGCAATCATAGCGTGCGAGGTATTATTCATTTCAACTGGATTAAGTAGCGGGCCCAATACTTGGGTTTGTAAATTTTGAGATCTCCCATCTAAAAACATCCCTCCTATATAAGTTTGATCAACTGTATTGTAATAACGTTCAGGGGCAAAAATAGCGTAAGCCAAACTTGGGGCATTTCTATTTCCAAAACTATTCGCAACTATTCCAGGTGAAACGATACTGTGGTTTGTATCACTAAATCCTGTGGCTGGATTATGGCAGCTTGCACAAGCTTGACCCTCAGGATTGGATAATTTTACTTCAAAGAATAATTTCTTTCCTAAATCTTCTTTAGCACTGATTGTACTATTGTCATTTGATATTGAGGTGTATTCCTCATTACAACTCGTTAATAAAAGAAGAATGGATAATAGGGAGAGGTATTTCATTTCTTATTTAGATTTAATAAAAATAATAGTGCAAATATATTTTCCTAAAATGGAATAAGCAAATTTTATTTAGATTAAATATGAATAAAGATATTGACTCTTGTTTTATAGTGTTTTACAAATAAAAAAACCTGCCCAAAGGACAGGTTTTACTCATTTTTAGAAATGAATAGATTATTTTATTTTGCTCATTGGATAGTTTTCTGAGCTTGTTTTGCCATTAATTTTTCCAGAAATTGTCGCAACCATATTTTTGGCATTAATTAATTTATAAGTAATCTTTTGAGGATAATCGTGTTTTGGATTTTCAAATACTAATACACTATCAGTGCTTTTCGTCATTTTGAACGGTACGGATTCATCATTGTTTTCACCTCTAACGGTCGCTTCATAGATAAGACTTTCATTTATTTCCGTTAATTCCATTGATTCAAAATGTATAGTGTCCTTTTCATTTTGAATATAATATGAAGTTCCTACTAAAGAGCTGTCGTTTTGCAATGTCCAATTCTCCTTTAATGTTCCTAAGCTATCGGTTTTGGACCATTCGCCAAGTAACCAATTGGCTTTTTTAAGTTCTTCAAATTCCTTGATTTCATTCCCGTTTTTATCGAGTTTTTTGCAAGAAACAAAGCTTAAAGCAATTATTATTAGAGCAATGCCCCATTTTGTAGTCTTCATAAATTTTAAATTAGAATGTAAAAATAGTGAAATTAAGTACAACTGTAAAAAACTTGAAATAGGAAACTTGATACTTGAAACAAAAAATGTATTTTTGCAATCCAAATAAAGAAAACAAATGTTAGATAGACTTCAATATGTAAAGCAGCGTTTCGACGAGATTTCAGATTTGATTATTCAACCTGATGTTATCGCTGACCAAAAGCGCTATGTGCAACTGAATCAAGAATACAAAGGATTAAAAGCCTTGATGGAAAAAAGAGAGGAGTACGTTAATCTTGATGGAAATATAAAAGAAGCTAATGAGATTCTTGCCGATGGTTCCGATGCTGAAATGGTGGAAATGGCCAAAATGCAATTGGATGAAGCAAAAGAGCGTTTGCCTCAATTGGAAGAAGAAATTAAATTTATGTTGATCCCTAAGGATCCTGAAGATGCGAAGAATGTAATGGTCGAAATTCGTGCCGGTACTGGTGGTGATGAGGCTTCTATATTTGCAGGTGATTTGTATAGAATGTATACTAAATACTGTGAAGGTCGTGGATGGAGAACTTCAGTTGTCGATATGAATGAAGGAACTTCCGGTGGATTTAAAGAGGTTATCTTTGAAGTTACAGGGGAAGATGTTTATGGGACTTTGAAGTTTGAAGCAGGGGTGCACCGTGTTCAACGTGTGCCACAAACCGAAACTCAAGGACGTGTACATACTTCTGCGGCAACGGTAATGGTATTGCCTGAAGCGGAAGAATTTGATGTGCAAATTGATATGAATGATGTTCGTGTAGACTTTTTCTGTTCATCAGGACCTGGAGGACAATCGGTAAATACGACTAAGTCTGCGGTGCGTTTGACACATATTCCTACTGGATTAGTAGCTCAATGTCAGGATCAAAAATCGCAACACAAAAATAAAGATAAGGCTTTGGAAGTATTGCGTTCTCGTTTATACGAACAAGAATTAGCTAAAAAACAAGAAGAAGATGCAACCAAACGTTCGTCTCAGGTAAGTTCAGGGGACCGTTCTGCAAAGATTCGTACTTATAATTATGCTCAAGGTCGTGTGACGGATCACAGAATTGGTTTAACACTATACGATTTGGGGAATATTATGAATGGTGATATTCAAAAAATTGTTGACGAATTACAATTAGTAAACAATACAGAGAAACTTAAAGAAAGCGAAGTGTTCTAAGAATTTTAGGCAATATGCAATAGGATTTAGGCACAAGGAAAGCGAATTGTTTATTGATAATTAAAGAAAATATTTCAAAATAAAAAAATGCCAATCGATATTACATTTGATTGGCATTTTTTATATCTATTCATTCAATATTTCTTGTTTGGTAAAGGCTATTCTATTAAGCAGTATTCCATAAAAACTTTGTAACTTTGGCGCCGTAACAACACAACTACAACTACAATGACAACTGCACAACTTATTGAACAAATACAATACAAGCAATCCTTTTTATGTATTGGTTTGGATGTGGATTTAGAAAAAATCCCTCCACATCTTCTAACTTTTGAAGATCCTATCTTCGAGTTTAACAAAGCCATCATTGATGCCACTCACGATTTATGTGTGTCCTACAAACCCAATACTGCCTTTTATGAGGCCTATGGAATTAAAGGTTGGCAATCTTTAGAAAAAACAATTAACTATATCAATGCCAATTACCCAGAGCAGTTTACCATAGCCGATGCCAAACGCGGAGATATTGGTAATACCTCGAGTAGGTATGCCAAAGCATTTTTCGAAGGTTTGAATTTTGACAGTATTACTGTTGCTCCTTATATGGGTAAAGATTCCGTGGAACCATTTTTGGCTTTTGAAAATAAACATGCGATTATGCTTGCCCTAACTTCTAATGAAGGGGCTTTTGATTTTCAAACTAAAGATGTTGAAGGAAAAGAATTGTATAAAGTAGTTTTAGAAACTTCTACCACTTGGAAAAACGCCCATAACTTGATGTATGTTGTTGGGGCTACTAAAGCGGAGTATTTTACTTCTATTAGAGCTTTGATTCCGGATAGTTTTATCTTGGTTCCTGGAGTTGGAGCACAAGGAGGAAGCTTGCAAGAAGTATGTAAATACGGAATGAATAAAAATGTAGGCCTATTAGTGAATTCTTCAAGAGGGATTATATACGCTTCCAATGGAGAAGACTTCGCTTTAAAAGCAAGAGAAGAAGCTCTTAAAATGCAAACTGAAATGCAACAAATCATGAAAAGCCTTTGATATCCTATACCTTATATACTAATGAATCGAGTGATGAATGGGTGACCTTTGTGCATGGTGCAGGAGGGAGTTCTTCAATATGGTTCAAACAGATAAGGGAATTTCAAAAGCATTTTAATGTATTGCTTCTAGATTTGAGAGGGCACGGCAATTCCAATCAACAAATCAAAAAAGCCTTTAAACAAAAATATACCTTTGCATCTATCGCAAACGACGTATTGGAAGTTTTGGATTTTTTAAAAATAAAGAACGCTCACTTTGTAGGGATTTCGTTAGGCTCAATTGTAATTCGACAATTGGCCGAGATGCATCCCGAAAGAGTCAAAAGTATGATTCTTGGAGGCGCTATACTCAAAATGAACTTTCGATCGCAAATCTTAATGCGTTTGGGGAATTTGTTTAAATACATCTTGCCTTATCTTGTACTTTATAAGTTTTTTGCCTTTGTGATTATGCCTAAAAAGAATCACAAACAATCACGATTGCTATTTATCAATGAAGCTAAAAAACTCTATCAAAAAGAATTTATTAAATGGTTCAAATTAACCGCTGAAATCAATCCTTTGTTGCGGTGGTTTAGACAAATGGAACTCAATATCCCTACCTTATATGTAATGGGAAGAGAAGATTATATGTTTCTCCCTTCAGTACGTAAAGTGGTGGAACAGCACTATAAGTCCTCTCAACTGTTTGTGATAGAAAACTGTGGTCACGTAGTCAATGTCGAACAACCCAACATCTTTAACGAAGTTGTAATTTCATTTATTTGTAAATGGGAATCAATTTAATTTTTCAAAATGCCAAATAAATCCCCAACAACTTTCCATCTTAGCGCCTTGGAGTGCTATTAAATTAGTAGTATGCGCCTATGTGCACTAGGTAAAGCAAAGCGCCTTAAATATGCATCATCTAAACTATATGACTATGCGATCACTGTGTGGTTAATTAATTTCCAATTGTTTTGCGATAATTTAGTTTAAAACCAACTACTTGTATTTCTTATTACAAACCAAGAAAAGTAATACGATTACAATACTTTATCTCCATAAAAAAAAGTTGCCAATGCTTTTTCAAACATTGGCAACCTAAAACTAACTAACCAAACCTAATATGATATTCTTATTACATTGCAAATATCTAACTATTATTCAGTTGGTAGTGTTAAGGATATGTTATACTTATGTTATTGATTTCTAAAATAATATTTTAAGAAAACATTATTTTTTGTCTTGAATAGCAAATACTTGTTGCAATAGTGAAGAGGTTCTTGACTTCAAATCTGTTCTGATATTTTTCTCTTCTACAGCAATCATTTTAAATACTCCTTCCATCGCTTTATTTGTGATGTAATCCGTAATGTCAGGATTCACTTTGTTAACAAAAGGAATTTCATTGTAATTGTTTATAAGAGTACTCCAAATAGTATCAGCTCCCACTTTTCCAATCGATTGTTGTACCACAGGACTAAATTTAGCATACAACTCTTTATTTGTTGCTCCTTGTAAATAGGTAGTCGCTGCATTTTCATTTCCTAATAAAATGGCTTTTGCATCCGTAATAGACATGTTTTTAACTGCTGTAACAAATATTGGTGTAGCTTCTTTAACAGCATCTTCTGCCGCTCTATTCATGGCAAGTATTCCTTGATCTGCTAAATGTCCCATTCCAAATTTTCGTAACTTCGATTCTACATTTTGTAGTTCTTCTGGCATTAAAATCTTAACCGCATCGTTATTATAAAAACCATCTTCGATTGCAAGCTTTGCAACTTGTTTCGTGATTCCATTGTTAAGTGCTTCTTTTAATCCTGCTGAAATATCTAGTGCTGAACTTACTGAAGTAGACGATGGGATTACTGAGGAAGTGCTGGAGATTACTTTAGTAACTGCTTTTGGAAGTTTTACTTTCGACTTTTTAACTTGTGCTAAGCTAATGATTGGGGTGAATGCTAACAGAATAAATACTTTTTTCATTTTCATAAGGTTTTGGGTTTATTTCCGTGGGCTTTACTAGCAAATATAATGCCTCAAATTTTAAATCAATAAAACACTAAAAAATTTATTAAATTCGTAAATTGCACACCTAAATTTGATATAAAAATACTAATGGAACAAGTACATCCTTATATTCCTAAAAATAAAGTAAGAATAGTTACCGCAGCTTCGTTGTTTGACGGGCACGATGCAGCAATTAATATTATGCGTAGAATCATTCAATCTACTGGGGTTGAAGTCATTCATCTTGGTCATGATAGAAGTGTTGAAGAAGTTGTAAATACTGCCATTCAAGAAGATGCCAATGCTATTGCAATGACCTCTTATCAAGGGGGACACAATGAGTATTTTAAGTATATGCGCGATTTGCTGGTTGAAAAAGGAGCGGGTCACATCAAAATCTTCGGTGGTGGAGGTGGAGTAATCCTTCCAGATGAAATTGCCGATTTGCAAGCTTATGGAATTGAGCGTATCTACTCGCCTGATGATGGTCGTGCAATGGGATTACAAGGAATGATTAACGATTTAGTACAACGTTCTGATTATCCAGTAGGAGAATCATTGAATGGCGAAGTGGATCATTTGGAAGATAAAATCCCTACCGCTATTGCTAGAGTGATTTCTTCTGCAGAGAATTTTCCTGACGTAGCTAAAGAAACTTTAGATAAAATTCACAAAATAAATGAGTCAACTAATATCCCAGTTCTTGGAATTACAGGGACAGGTGGGGCTGGTAAATCGTCATTGGTAGACGAATTAGTACGTCGTTTCTTGATTGATTTCCCTACCAAAACCATTGGATTGATCTCTGTTGATCCTTCTAAAAGAAAAACAGGTGGAGCACTTCTTGGAGATAGAATTCGTATGAATGCGATCAATAATCCTAGAGTTTATATGCGTTCATTGGCCACACGTCAATCGAATTTAGCTTTATCAAAGTATGTAAATGAAGCGATTCAAGTATTGAAAGCGGCTAAATACGACTTAATTATACTTGAAACTTCAGGAATTGGACAGAGTGATACCGAAATTATGGATCATTCTGACGTTTCTTTATACGTGATGACGCCAGAGTTTGGTGCAGCAACACAGTTAGAAAAGATTGATATGTTAGACTTTGCTGATTTAGTAGCAATAAATAAGTTTGACAAAAGAGGCGCGTTAGATGCCATCAGAGATGTTAAAAAACAATACCAACGTAACCACAATTTATGGGATGCCGATTTGGATACGATGCCAGTCATAGGTACTATCGCCAGTCAGTTTAACGATCCAGGGATGAACACCCTTTACAAAAAGATTATGGACAAGGTAGTGGAGAAAACAGGAGTGGATTTAAAATCTACTTTTGAGATTACCCGCGAAATGAGTGAGAAGATCTTTGTAATTCCACCTCATAGAACCCGTTATTTGTCTGAGATTGCAGAGAACAACCGCAAGTATGACGATACTGTTTTGTCTCAAGTAGATGTAGCTCAGAAGTTGTATGGAATTAGCAAAACCATTGAAGTAGTAAACAAGAAAGCCGTTCAATTGGATAAAGCTGGAATTGTAGAAGCTTCTTTAAACAGAAATGAAGAAAATAAAGTATTCCTTGAATTGTTGATTCAGCAGTTTGACAGAGTTAAAATGGACTTAGATCCATATAACTGGGAAGTAATTTTGACATGGGAGGATAAAGTAAACAAATATAAAAATCCAGTATACAGCTTTAAAGTGCGCGATAAGGAAATCAAAATCCAAACGCATACCGAAAGTTTGTCGCATTCACAAATCCCAAAAGTATCTTTACCAAAATACCAAGCTTGGGGAGATATCTTAAAATGGGTATTACAGGAAAATGTACCGGGAGAATTTCCATTTGCTTCAGGTCTTTATCCTTTCAAACGCGAAGGGGAAGATCCAACACGAATGTTTGCCGGGGAAGGTGGTCCCGAGCGTACCAACAGACGTTTCCATTATGTAAGTGCTGGATTGCCTGCCAAACGTTTGTCAACCGCTTTTGATAGTGTGACTTTGTATGGTAATGATCCTGATTTGCGTCCTGATATTTATGGAAAAATTGGAAACGCGGGTGTTTCGATTTGTTGTTTAGACGATGCTAAAAAGTTATATTCTGGTTTTGATTTGAGTCATCCAATGACTTCGGTTTCCATGACCATCAATGGACCAGCACCAATGCTGTTAGGTTTCTTTTTGAATGCAGCTATTGATCAAAACTGTGAAAAATACATCAAAGAGAACAGTCTTGAAGATGAAGTAGCAGAACGTATCAACGAAATTTACAAGAAAAAAGGAATGGCACAACCTCAATACAATGGGGAATTGCCTGAAGGAAATAATGGATTAGGATTAATGCTTTTAGGGGTTACCGGTGATATGGTGTTGCCTTTAGAAGTCTATAATGATATCAAAGTAAAAACCTTATCACAGGTTAGAGGTACCGTTCAAGCGGATATCCTCAAAGAAGATCAAGCCCAAAATACCTGTATTTTCTCAACCGAGTTTGCATTGCGATTGATGGGTGATGTACAGGAGTATTTTATTTTGAAAAATGTAAGAAACTTCTATTCAGTATCCATCTCTGGTTATCATATTGCGGAGGCAGGAGCCAATCCTATTACGCAGTTGGCATTTACCTTGTCTAATGGATTTACGTATGTGGAATACTACTTGAGTCGAGGGATGAATATCAATGATTTTGGACCAAACTTATCGTTCTTCTTCTCGAATGGTATCGATCCTGAGTATGCAGTTATCGGTCGTGTCGCTCGTAAAATTTGGGCTAAAGCAATGAAATTAAAATACGGTGCTAACGAAAGAGCACAGATGTTAAAATATCATATCCAAACTTCTGGTCGTTCGTTACACGCTCAAGAAATTGATTTTAACGACATCCGTACTACTTTACAAGCTTTGTATGCGATTTACGACAACTGTAATTCACTTCATACGAATGCGTATGACGAGGCAATTACAACACCTACAGAAGAGTCAGTGCGTAGAGCAATGGCCATTCAGTTGATCATCAATAAAGAGTTAGGTTTAGCTAAAAATGAAAACCCAATTCAAGGTTCCTTCATCATTGAAGAATTGACCGACTTGGTGGAAGCAGCGGTATTGCAAGAGTTTGATCGTATTACAGAACGAGGCGGTGTCTTAGGTGCTATGGAAACTATGTACCAACGTAACAAGATTCAGGAAGAGAGTATGTATTACGAAACCTTAAAGCATAATGGCGATTTCCCAATCATTGGAGTAAATACGTTCTTAAGTTCTAAAGGTTCTCCTACAGTACTTCCAGCCGAAGTAATCCGTGCTACTGAAGAAGAGAAACAATATCAAATTCAAACCTTAGAAAATCTGCATACCGTATATGCTGAAAAGGTGAATGAACAAATTGATATGTTGCAAAATGCAGCAATTAAAAATGAAAATATCTTTGAAGTATTGATGGATGCTACTAAATATTGCTCTTTAGGACAAATCACCAATGGCTTGTTTGAAGTAGGGGGACAATACCGACGAAACATGTAGTTAATTGATAATTGACGATTTTTTTAATTTATTTAAAATGGGATGATGGTAATACATCATCCCATTTTATTTTTTATAAAAGAATATCACTCCAATAATCAATAGCGTAACCCCAATTTTTTAATCAATAGGGATGGGTTTTAACCCATCCACGAATGATAATCACGAATGATAATCACGTTTCGAACCTATCAGGTTTTGAATGACAAAAACAACATAAATCAATAAACAATAATCATAATTTTTTTAATTTATTTAAAATGGGATAATGGTAATACATCATCCCATTTTATTTTTTATAAAAGAATATCACTCTAATAATCAATAGCGTAACCCCAATTTTTTAATCAATAGGGATGGGTTTTAACCCATCC
>CANCJZ010000040.1 GCA_947378465.1 Flavobacteriaceae bacterium | reverse complement strand
TAACAACAATATAGGACAATTAGGGGATGGCAGTACCAACAATACGTATATCCCTGTACAAGTGGGAACCGATTCCAATTGGGTAAGTGTGTCCTGTGGGAATCAACATACGATTGCTTTAAAATCAGACGGTTCCTTATGGGCTTGGGGGGATAATTCGTATGGGGAATTAGGAGATGGTACGATGAATTCAACCACCACTCCAAATGTAGTTCCAATAGCGGGTTGTACACTTTCCACGGAAGAATTTACTGCAACAAATCCGTTATTGAAAGTATACCCTAATCCGGTAAAAGAAGATTTGAATTTTTCCTATACAGGCAATGAAATGATTAATACCGTTGTGGTGTATGACCTTAGTGGAAGAACTGTATATATCAGTCATCCGGTAGTGAGTACTTACGTAAAAGGGAGTATTAAGTTAGGAATGTTGTCCAGTGGTAGTTATATTTTGTGTTTGAAAAACAATGAGCTTACGGTGGTGCGTCAGAAAATAATTAAAGAGTGAGATGGTTTTAGGTTCTAGGTTGTTCTAGGTTGTAGGTTCTAGGTTGTTGTAGACTGAGGTTATACTACTTCCTTCGAGTTTTTCGATACTTACAGGGGTTAACAACTGTAGTTTTACTATCTGGCACACGAATCGGTAGGTATTCGATATAAAGGCCTGGATTCACAAGGAACTTTGAGTTTGTATGATTTGATGGGACATCGATTGACTGAAATTGCATTGAATGGCAATGATGGCGAAATGGAATTGAGCATTAAGGGATATGCAATCAAAGCAGTAACTTCTTTAAAAACCGCTTTCTACAACTTGAAAAACAAGCTTTTAAGCACCTCATTTTTTATACACTAGAACTTCAAACCAAAAACAAACCTCGTTTAAAATGAATTAAACGAGGTCTGTTTTTAAACTTATTTTATAAATTCTACTTTTTAAGAGGGGTTGTGCAACAGCTACCGCTTTTGGCAGTAAGTTATTCTTTTATAATTTTGGTATTAATTATTCCTTTTTCTGTATATACTTTTAGAATATAATTTCCAGTTTTTAGTTCACTTAAATTTAATTTTTTTTCGTTTAATGAATTTGTGCTTATAATTCTTCCAACAATATCATATATCTCAACTTTAATTATATTATTTTCAGTTTTGAATTGTAAAATATTTTTGACAGGATTTGGATAAAAAGTAATATCATTAATAAAATTGTTATCCTCAATACCTAATGAGTTTTGAATCGTTGTTGAGTAACTGTTTGTAACAATAGGAAAATTATAATCAAAATAAATGCTTGCTGAATTACTAAAAATATCTCCAACTACTAATGTTGGTTTTGTTTTAATTTTAAAAGCGATATAACCATCATTATTTGCATCATCAAATGGCAAGTTAATGTTTTCAAAAATAAATTCAACTACATTACTATTAATAACTCTTGTTTTTACATTATTACTTGAAGCAATTGGAACTAAAGTTGAAATATCAAATTTTGAAATATCAATTACATCTCTAACAACAATATTTTGTGCATTTGTGGTACCATTATTTTCAAAATTAATTATATAATGAACATAATTGTTTATGTAATTTGTTGATACATTAACGCCCTCCATGCATACCTTATTATTAGGGTCATATGAGTTTACAACTGTTTGATGTAAAGTAGATATATTATCATTTGGATTTTCATCTAAAGCAACAGTAGTTATTGTTGCATCATAATTTAAAATTGTACCTCCACTTACTGGAGGTATTTCGGTTGAGGAATTAATATTAAAAGTAAAATCAATAGTTCTAGTTTCAAATGGCATTAAATTAGAATAATTCCATTGCAAATTGTTTGCTGAAAAAACTGCTGTTGGATTAGAAACTACTAAGTCCATAACTGTGTCATCAAAAGTAAAGTTAATAAATCCTGATTCTATTTGATTTCCATTATTTTTAAATACAATTTTATAATTTGTATCATATCCTGGTCTAGCTTGATTAATAGGTAGGATATTTACTTCAACATCATGGTGTGGAATGTTAGGAGCTAAACATAAATTTACATAATCTACAATTGTATTTGGGTTGAAGTTTATAACAATTGGTGCAGTAAGTCCAAAATCAAATAAAGGATATAAATTATTTTCAGGAGTTATGGTAATGGAATTATTTTGGGTATACAAAATAAAATTACCCTGTGAATCTGAAAAATTAAAGCAATTTGGAATTGCACAATTGTAATTGACTTTAATTCCTTCAATACCCGCATTATTTTGACAGCCATCGCCTTCAATATCAAACTTTACATTACCGATAATTGTATTATAACTGCAGTTGGGTGTGAAATTATAGTAAGGACTTTGTTGAATTGTTGTTGGTAAAAAAGTAAAATTCTCATTAAAATCAACTCCAACTAAAGTTAAGTTTGGGCATGAATAAAAACTAAATAAACCGGCATACATAGAACTTTCATCAGCTCCGTTTTTAAGGTTGACTCTTTGAAGATTATCGCACTGTTGCACTCTTATTTCATTATAATTATTAGAACAAGATAAGTCTAACTCTGTTAAATAGGGATTCCCATCAACTATGACATTTTTAAGATTAACACAATTTTTAAGAGAAATCGTTTGTAATCCAGTACTTGTAAAAACATCTTCGTTGCCAGAACAATCTAAATAACTCAAATTGTTTAAATCATTCAAATTTAGACTGGTTAAAACATTACTTGAACATATCAGTTTAAATAAATTGGTACAACCTTGAACGTTTAAAGTTGTAAAGTTATAAGTAAAAGAGGTACTTGCATTATCACAATTTAAGTCTGTTAATGTGGTCATGCCAGAAACATCTAAACCATTTAATTTATTCCAACTTAAATTTAATTCATGTAAATTAGTAAATAGAGTTTTGTTGAATGAAGTTAAATCATTTCCTGAAAGATATAATGACTCAATGATGTTGTTTGCTAATAAGTTTAAATTAGTCAAACTATTTTGAGATAAATCAACTATTTTCAAGTTTGGTTTGTTACTCAAATCTAGAGTTGTAACAGTAGATTTTAAACCTCCATTGCCATAAATATTTTCTAAACTAATTAAATTATCTAGAGTATTATTATAAAATTTGCAGGCATTAAAATTGATTGTTTTTATTAAAGGTAAATTTGAAAGTGAATAGAATGGAGTAAATGTATTACTTCCTGCACTCTGACAATATAAAGTGTCCAATACAGGTAAGTTTTCTATTGTTAATGAAGTCAAATATTGACTATTATTACTGCAATCAATATAAGTAAGATATTGCATTCCTGTAATATTCAAATTTACAATGCTATTATTTCTTAAGTCTAATTTAGTTAAATTGGTAAAATTAATAATACCAACAACACTCGTGATATAATAATTATTAGTATTTAACGGTAAATTTAAATATAATTCACCAACATTATTAGCTTCGCTTTGTTGAATTTCTCCATCGTTATTAGTATCAATCTTAAAATAATTTCCATTTAAATCTTTTGCAATTGAGTTAGTCGAGTTTGCTCCTAAGAGTTTAACTTTAAAATTTGCATCTGGAATATTGATGATTTGTGCTTTACAAAATGTTGTAAAAGATATAATTATAAAAAGAACTTTTGTTTTCATTTATAGTAATATTAATATTTTATATTCGGTTCTGTTCGCAAATAATGTCTGTCAACGTCAGACTGTAAAAAAACTTCACAAGTTCTCTCACAAAAATAGTGAAAAATTTGTAAGAAAATATAAATTTTGTATTTGTAACCATGCAACACATACAAGGAATTTCGCGCAATCAACTAAAAATGGGAAGTTTAGAACACACCATTACATCAGACAATCCTGTTCGATTCATAGATGCGTTTGTAGAACATATCGATTGGGTTACAATTGGATTTAATCCCAAGTTATTACAACTAGAAGGTATTCGACCTAATTATCACAGCATTTCCAACTTTAGAAAAGACAATCCCAAAGATTTAAAACAACTCTTTAAATTGTTTGTTCCGTCTTTAAAAAATACCGAACTCAATGCAGGGGAAACCATCGCTATTGACGGCACTAAATCTAGAGTAAACAACAGCAAGAAAGCCAATTTCATTCAAAAGAAAATCGATTACGGTTTTGGTAGACAAAGGCTACCACAACGGACGTGAACTACATACTTGCAAACAATACAACATCACCGCCATAGTGGCTCATCCTGTCCAAGGCAAGAGCAATGAAAACGGTACCCAACCCGATTATTTGGTATCCAAATTCACTTACAACAATGTCCAATGGAATTGCAATTTTATTTCGAAGTGTTTTTATTTTTTCAATGTCTATCGATTCGGTTATAATGACGCACAACTTCTGTATAGTCGCTACTTTATAGCGTATTAGTTTCAAATATATAAAACATTTTACAAATCATCAAAAGGGCTTTTTATTTGTTGAATACTTTAGTGCTAACATAGGTGTAGATTTTAGTAGTCTATTACTATGGTGCCCTAATAGCGCTGGAATGTGGAATGCCTATTTATGATGAAACAGAAAATCTAAACTTAAAAACAATAATCAATAGACATAATTTTATTATTGGAATTCCCTTAAAGAAAAGGTTATTATTTTCAAAATATCTCTTTTCTTAATACTTAATACATAGTACTTAATACTTATTCCTCTTTCTTCTCATTTTCGAAAGTAAATTCTCTTAACTGTGGTGCTTTAAAGAATGTAATAGCAATAACGCCCATGGTAAGGCACCCCCCTACTACTACGGCGCGAACGGTTCCTAGCCAATTGGCCATTACACCGCTTTCAAAATCTCCGAATTCATTTGAAGAACTGACAAACATGGTATTTACGGCAGATACCCTACCGCGCATTTCATCGGGAGTGACTAATTGCAATATCGTACTGCGAATTACGACACTTACGGCATCAAACATACCAGAAAACAAAAGCATAAAAAAGGATAGAATAAAATTAGTAGAGATTCCGAAGATGATGATTGATAAAGCAAAGCCTGTTACGCATAAGAATAATTTATGTCCGGGTTTGTTTTTTAAAGGAATAAAAGCTAAGAGTCCTAAGGTTACTAAGGCACCTAATCCGGGTGCGGCACGAAGGATACCAAAACCCATTTCGTTGACGTGGAGAATCTCTTTTTGATAAACGGGCAATAGTGCAACGGCTCCACCGAATAATACGGAAAACATATCCAAACACTGCGCTGCTAATAAGGTTGGGGTGCGAAGAACAAACTTTAATCCTTCGCGAACACTTTGCAAAACAGGTTCTTTTTCTTTTTTGAGTATTGGTTTTACACTTATTGAAAGTAAGGGAATAAAGATAAAAGCAAGGAAAACAATAACAATAAACAAACCTTGAGCTATTCCCAACCAAGCAATTAACACTCCCGCCACTAAAGGACCAATAACCGAACCTAACTGCCACGACATACTGCTCCAGCTGGTTGCATTGGCATAGTGTTCTCTAGGAACTACCATCCCGAACAAGGAAAACATCGAAGGGCCGAAAAAGGAACGCAGTATCCCTCCTATAAAGACAAAGAAATAGATACATCCCACAATAGTAGTGACTGAAAACAAACCTTTACTAAAAGGTAAGGCTAAAGAAAATAGTCCTATTGCTGTTAGAAAGTAACCGGATAAACAAAGTGTTATCATCTTGCGTTTTTCACTTTGATCCACATAATGTCCTGCAAAAAGGGAACATCCAATGGCAGGGATAACTTCTGCAAGACCGACAAATCCAAGTGAAAGTTTGTTTTGGGTAATTTGATATACCCAATAATACAATATGGTGGATTGCATATTTAATGCAAAGATGATCCCGAATCGTGTAGTCAAAAACATCAAAAACTCCTTAATCTTAAGGGAAGGATTTTTATAAAAAAATCCAGAAGTGGTTATTGATGAGGGGTTTTCGTTTTCCATTTATTAAGGCATTTTTTAAGGCAATAGGCATTAGGCAATAGTCGTTGTGTGTATGTTGGAGTCTATATACTTAAGACTCATTTTAATTTGAGTGGTAAAAATAATAATAATGTGTTTATTAAAATATTTATAAAATGTTAAATTAGAGTATAGAGTATTAAGTATAGAGTATCAAGTATTAAGATAAAGGAATGTGCTATATATTGGAAATTTTGTTTGTTTGTATTAAATAGAAACATAAAATAACACTATTGCTCTATCTAGCAGCATTCAAAACTAAAACCTATTATTTACAACGTAAAGCCTAATGCCTATTGCCTAATGCCTAATGCCACTAATTACTTTCCTAATTGAACTAAAGCCTATTTGGTTCAAATCGATATCGGATATTGGTACCCAAAGGAGTTGCTTGATTTCATCGGCTGCGGCGATATGGATATGTTTTGATGACAGATTGCATTCGAAGAAAATATCCATTGTTCGATAGGCTACATTGCGGTACAGATAATTGTTAGGGGCTGTGGTATGGTATTTTAAATCGGAAGGTTGGATTGACAATCCTAGTTCTTCTTTGATTTCACGGCAGGCGGCTTCTTCGGCTGTTTCGTTAGGATCGATAAAGCCTCCTGGCAAATCCCACTTTCCTTTGTCGGGGTCCACATTGCGGACGGTGAACAGGATTTGGTTTTCAAATTTGAAAATAACCGCCACCGCTGCGGCAATGTTATGATATAACACAAAATCACAAGCATTGCAATGCAATTTGAAATTGTTTTCATAAGTTACTTCTTGAGAGCCACAATGGGGACAATAATGAAAGAAGTTGGTACCTGTTTCTTGCATTGCTTATTTGGTAAAGATTCTGTTTTCTTGTTCTAACACACGGATAAAAGTGGTTCGTTTGGTCAATTCTTTTAACTTAGAAGCTCCGACATAGGTACAAGTACTGCGGATGCCTCCTAAAATATCGTGTAAGGTATCAATTACGGGACCTTTGAAAGGCACTTGAACGGTTTTACCTTCACTGGCACGGTATTCAGCTACTCCTCCAACGTGTTTTTTCATGGCTGTTTCCGAACTCATTCCATAGAATTGTTTGTAATGTTCCCCATTAATTTCAATCAGTTCGCCTCCGCTTTCAGTATGGCCTGCAAGCATTCCTCCTAGCATTACAAAATCGGCTCCCGCGCCAAAGGCTTTCGCAACATCACCGGGAATGGCACAACCGCCGTCGCTGATGATGTGTCCCCCAAGACCGTGAGCGGCATCGGCACATTCAATAATAGCAGAAAGTTGGGGATAGCCCACCCCTGTTTTGACTCTAGTGGTGCAAACGGATCCAGGACCGATCCCTACTTTGACAATATCAGCACCTTCTAAGAGCAATTCTTCCACCATCTCCCCAGTGACAACATTTCCAGCAATAATTACTTTATCAGGAAATTGTTTGCGCATTTGACGGACAAAATTAACAAAGTGTTCCGAATAACCATTCGCCACATCAATGCAAATAAATTTGAGTTGGGGATTGTGTTCCATAATTTCGGCCACCTTTTTCGAATCGGATTTACCTGTTCCAGTGCTGACCGCAATATAATTGCAGATGTTATCAGGTGCTTTTTGGATAAACTCATTCCATTGGTGTACCGTATAATGTTTGTGAATACAGGAAAAGAGTTTTTCTTCCGCCAAGGCTAAGGCCATTTCAAAAGTTCCAACAGTATCCATATTGGCAGCCATAATGGGCACTCCCGACCAAGTAACCGAACTGTGTTTGAATTTAAAATCTCTTTCCAAGGACACTTGTGATCTACTGTTTAAGGTAGAGCGTTTGGGTCTAATCATTACATCTTTAAATCCTAATTTGAGTTCTGTTTCTATTCGCATGAGTTCTAAATTTTAGCAACTCAAATGTATTACATTAGTAAAAAGTAATGGGTATAAAAAAGTAAGAATAGCATCAAAATTTATTAACAATTGTTAGTAATATATCGTTAAATTATTTAGTAGTTTTACAGACTTAAATCCAGCTTATGCGCCCCGATTATATCCTTGACGAAGAATTTAGAGATCAAACTTTTGACGATAACAATACGAAGTTTAAAGATTTTGAAAATTGCACTTTCCACAACTGCGACTTTAGAGCTTGTAGTTTTCAAACAGTAACTTTTATCGATTGCACATTCTTCGATTGCAACTTCCAAGAAACAAAGGTGAACTATGTGTCGTTACGCGGCGTATTTTTCAATCATTGTAATTTTACCGCAGTGAATTTTGCAATGACTGATCAAGTGATTTATGAGTTTCATTTCAAAGATTGTTTGTTAGATTACTCACAGTTTTATTCCTTGAAATTAAAGAAGATGCAGTTCATCAATTGCAGTATGATTGCGGTAGATTTTATGGGTAGTGATTTGACGGAGGTGTTGTTTGACAATTGCAATTTACGTCGTGCAGTCTTTATCGATACGATTGCTAACAAAGCGGATTTCTCAACGAGTTATGACTATGCTTTTGATCCCGAAAAAAACAAAATCAAAAAAGCGGTGTTCTCTGTAGATGGGTTAAAAGGTTTATTAGAGAAATACGATATAGTGGTGAAATAGATTGTTTTAGGTTGTTTTTGTTGTAGGTTGTAGGTTCTGTGCGTCAGTTAGAGCTGGAATTTGGAATTTATAAGTTTACTGCATATACTTTTAACTTACAACATATAACATATAACTTACAACATAAGACTTACAAATCGAGAACGTATAACCTACAACAAAATTAACCAACAACAAAAACAACCTACAACCTAAAGAACGATCCTTCCATCTTCCATAGTGATGGTTCTATTGGTTCGGCTAGCGAAATCATTGTCGTGGGTAACGATAAGAAGCGTCTGTTGTTTTTCGAGGGTTAGTTTTTGGAAAATATCAAATACGAGATCGCTGTTCTTTTTATCCAAATTCCCGGTAGGCTCATCCCCCATTATAATTAAAGGATTGTTAATTAATGCACGGGCAATGGCAACGCGTTGCTTTTGACCGCCACTGAGTTGGTTGGGCATTTTGAGGGCTTGTTCGTGCATATCAAGGGTACGCAAATGTTCCATAGCGTTGTGTTCTACTTCTTCTTCTGAAAGACGATTGAGTTTGAGACCAGGAAGCATAACATTTTTCAAGACATTATATTCTGAAAGCAAATAATGGAATTGGAATACAAAGCCTATCTTTTCATTGCGTATGACTGCTAATTCTTTATCCGATTTACCGGTAATAATTTCGTCATTCATCAGTATTTTCCCCTCATAATCTGTATCCATAGTAGAAAGCAAATACAACAAAGTAGACTTCCCGCAACCTGATTTTCCAACAATAGAAACGAATTCGCCGTGATTGATGCTCATATCAATCGACTTTAGCACCTGAAACTTCACAGGATCATAGAAATATTTGGTCAAACCTTGGGTTTCTAATACTTTGCTCATCTTATTTACCTCTAATGATTTCTACAGGATCAATTTTACTTGCTTTCAAAGCGGGAAATAGGCCTGCAACGGTGGTAGTGACCAAGGCAAAGCTGATTCCTATAAAGTAAAATAGGGGATTGTAGTTGATTGGATACGTTTTTACTGTGGGTAATGCCGCTGTATTGAATGGTAGGACATCAATGATTGATGAAAAAATATAGCCAAACAGTAATCCGAATACACCACCTGTTAACCCAATGATTAAGGAAAGAGAAATAAAGATCCACTTGACATCACTTCCTGAAAATCCGGTTGCTTTAAGAATAGCGATGCTGTCCATTTTTTCAAAAATCATCATATTAAGAATATTGTAAATTCCAAAACCGGCTACAATCAATAATACTACTCCTACGGCATAGGAAATGATACTACGAATGGAGCTTCCTGTTTCAAACTGCGAGTTGGTAGTTTGATAATCGATCGTATCCAAATCAAATTTTTCTTTGAATTCTTTCGCCAAAGCAGGTGCTGTAGTAATGTCCCATAATTTGACTTGAATATCGGTTACATAATTCGTAGGTTCCCCTAATAATTTTTGTGCGGTTGATAGAGAAGTGTAGCTCATTGTATTGTCGATATCGGCAATTCCTATTTGTGAAATACCGACAATTTTTAAGGAAGCCAAATCCCCTTTGGCAGAAGTCACTTTGATAATATCTCCAATTGAAAGCAGCATTTTATCGGCCAAACCTTTTCCAATAATGATACTATTATTTTGCTTTAAGTCAATGACTTTACCTGCAATTATATAATCACTCAATTGAAATAGTTTTTCTTCTGCCAACACATCAATTCCGTTGATGACACCTGAGATTTCAATGGTACCCGAATTGAAGAAAACAGGTTCGGTAATTTTTGGTGCAACGTCAATGATGCGTTTGTCCTGTTTTAAATAATGAATAATCGCTTGACTGTTATAGATGGCTTTCCCCCTATCCTTTGGTTTGACTGAACTGATAAAGTTAGTGCTGTTTTTATACTTATTGGAAAGCATTATAGGCTGGACTTCCGAAGGTTTGATTTCATTATACAAACGTACGTGTGGCGTTCTGTTGAGCATCAATCCATCGAGTAAATCGTTCATTCCTCCCATAAAACTCACCAAGGTGATGAACATCGCAATCCCAAAAGTAACTCCTACCGCAGCGACTATGGTTTGTTTTAAACGAGCACGCAAGAGATGCGTTGCTATGTTGATGATGAGTTTGAAGTTCATTATTTTGGTTTGTAAATAGATTCTTGTGCCGATAAACCGGTTAGTATTTCAACATTTTGATAATCGCTTAAGCCTACACGGACTTTGCGTTTTTCATCTTTGTTTACCAATACATATTGTCCTTCGATTAAATAACTTTTAGGAATGGTCAATACATTTTTCTTAGTATTGATAACGATATTCGCTTCAGCAGTTAAATTAGGATATAATTTTTGGGGAGGATGAACAAAATGGGCTTCAATTTTAAACGTACGAGAACGCTCGTCCATAATGGGATAAATTTTATCTACAATAGCTTCAAAAACTTTTCCTTTATAACTATCCATAGTAACCAACATTGTTTGGCACACTTCAACACGCACCATATCATTTTCATCCACTTCTAATTCTAACAGATAAGCATTTTTCTTACCGATGATGGCCAAAGGCGTTTGAGGCGTAATCATCGTTCCTTCTTTAACCAATATATCAAACAACTCCCCTGAATAAGCACTTTTTACGGTATAGTCACTTTGAGATTTTTGATTGATTTTCAAATTGATATTGTTACGACTTTGGTCGTTTTGCAATTGTGCTTTTAGCTGTGCCAATTGTTTAACGGTTGCATCATAATTGGATTTGGAGTTTTTATATGCCAACTCCACCTTTTCATAATCAACCTCTGAAATAACATTATATTGTTTGATGTTTTTATTGCGATTGTAAACAGATTGATCTAAGTCTAGCTTGTCTTTAGCGGCTTGGACTTTAGTTTCCATTTCGGCTATCTTATCTTGAATGTAGCGATTATCCTCTTTGCTGAGTTGGTAGGCCAATTGCGCATTTTCGGTATTAAGTGTAGCTTTTTCGCTTTCTATTTTAAATAACGATTGCCCCATTACAATAGGTTGCCCTACAAGTGCCTCAATCTTTTGAAGGGAACCACTTACCGTAGCATAAACAATATATTGATCTTGTGCTTTTACTACTCCTGAAGCATAAACACTTTCAGAAATATCCCCTTGAGTAGGTTTGATTTCGCCATTGTCTTTTTTAGAACAAGAACTTAATGACGTTAAAAATAGTGCAATAAAAAAAAGTGAATAGTATCGCATTTTTTAATATTTATAATATGTATTCAAATTTACGATTTTTTCTTACAAAAAGCACTCAAGCCCGACGGAAATATATGTCAGAAATTAAATCAACTGTAAGTTTGTGTTTTTTATATTTGCAAAATAAACCACTGACTACCCTATTGAAAACATTCTACTCTATTTGTATTGGAATACTCTTTGTTCTTTCCTCGCCCGCTCAAAAGAAGGCAACAGATGATTTGGTCCCGTTTAGAACAGCCCTCAAAATAAACTTGAATGGTTTGCGTGCTGGAGTGGAACAACGCATTTTTAAAAAGACGACCGCTCAGTTAGAGATTGGCGGATTGAGTCCAAATTATACTGTTATCAATCCACAAATCCGCTATTATACAAAGGTTTTTAAAACAGACTTTGTGTATGTAGGACTGGGATATTTATACAAACACCAACGCTCCACTTATAATGATAGTGTAGGGGTTGTTGCCACTGATGGGAGTTTTACCCATCAAAAATACCGCAAGGATTTTATGATCAACAAATATATTCACGCGTTTACGTTTAATACAGGATTTTTTGTGGATAAAACGCTTTTCAAACAACATTTTATCTTAGAATTCAATATGGGTTTAGGAGTTCGATATAAAAAAAGTGTCCGAATTGGCTTAAACGACAATGAAGATATCGACTTTACAGAAGCCTATTTTATCAAACCTTTGAAATATATGAATACCGATGGACGGTTTAAAATTTACCCTGAAATCAATTTACAATTGAGCTTGGTGGTTCCGATTAGGATTTAAATTAATAAATTCCAATATCCAAATATCACATTGGTATTGAATAGAGAGAAGTTGAAAAAATTATTGAGAACTACCTAATTACCTGTCATTGAATTTAATTGGAACATAAATATCTTCCTCGGAGGAAGGATCATTATTTTTGTATTTAGCCCCTAGAATTTCAAAATGGGGACGGTGATCCAATTGATATATTGAATTAGGGAGCCATTCAAAAAAGATGAATTTGAATGTCTCGGCAAATTCACTTGGCAATCCTTTATAGGTAAAAACAGCGTAGAGTCCTTCAGGAATGGTAATGGATTCCATATTGCTAGGAATAGATTCAAAACTAGTTACTGGAACAGTAGCCCATTTAACAAACTGAGTATCTGTTGAAAATTGAACAGTAGATTCATATTCTTGTATGCAATACAAATCGGTTCCTATCGAATGGACTATTTCTTTTCTACGGGGCATAAAACTACTCCACAATTCAAAAGTACGATTTTCCGAAAATGACATTGGGAGTTTATTTCCAATTAAATGAATCGCGGGAATTGTTTTAATTTCAGGAAGTATCATTTTAATAAAATTTTAAATTGAAAACCAAGCCTTAACCATCTCTTGTTCTAATGGCTGTGCTTGTTTGTGAACAAATTCATTGGTTTTATTGTTGTAATCATAGTCCTGCTCCCATTTCTTATGGTGAGCCGCAAGGGCTTTAATACTATCACAAACGTAGGCAATTTCTGTTGAAGTAGTTGTAGGGTGAATGGACATACGAATCCATCCTGGTTTTTTGATTAAATCGCCGGAGCTGATTTGACAAACCAAATCGTAAGAAGTTTCCTGGTCTACATGTAATAAAAAGTGTCCATAGGTACCTGCACAACTGCATCCCCCCCGGGTTTGAATTCCAAATTTATCATTAAGTAATTTCACGCCCAAGTTATAATGCAAATCGTCAATATAAAAAGAAATCACGCCCAAACGGTCCTGATGTTCTTTCGCTAAGATATTAATATTGTCAATATTATTAAGTTCATTGAAAACAAATGCAACGATTTCATGTTCGCGTTCCAATATATTTTGAACCCCCATTTGATCTTTGAGTTGAATACAAAGTGCCGTTTTTATTACTTGAAGAAAACCTGGAGTTCCCCCATCTTCACGGTCTTCGATATTGTCAATGTATTTGTGTTCCCCCCATGGATTGGTCCAGGAAACGGTACCTCCTCCAGGACAATCAGGTACATTGTTTTTGTAAAGATTTTTATTAAAAATTAATACTCCAGAAGTACCAGGACCTCCAAGAAATTTATGAGGAGAGAAGAAAATAGCATCCAAATACGATTCTGAATCTTCGGGATGCATATCAATATCCACATAAGGACCGGAGCAGGCAAAGTCAACAAAACAAACCCCATTATTACGGTGCATGATTTTCGCCACTTCGTGATAAGGAGTTCTAATTCCAGTTACATTAGAGCACGAAGTAATAGAGGCTATTTTAAATATTCTATCTTTATATTGTTCGACTACTTTTTGAAATTCTTCCAAACAAAATAATCCATTCGAATTGCAAGGAATAACAACCACATCAGCAATAGTTTCCAGCCAAGAAGTTTGATTCGAGTGGTGTTCCATGTGGGAAATAAAAACAATGGGTTTTAGTTCCGTAGGTATTGTGGTGAACTCTTTAAGATTTTCCGCAATACGCAAACCTAGGATTCGTTGGAATTTATTAACTACCCCTGTCATACCAGTACCGTCTGTAATCAACACATCATCCGAATTGGCATTAACGTGGTGCTTAATGATGTGTCGCGCTTCGTGATAAGCCATCGTCATTGCTGTTCCAGAAACGGTGGTTTCAGTATGCGTGTTCGCTACAAAAGGGCCAAATTGATTGGTGATTTTCTCCTCAATAGGACGGTACAGTCTTCCACTTGCGGTCCAATCCGTATAAATAATTTTTTGAGTTCCGAATGGAGAGGTAAACTCTTGGTCTACTCCAATAATATTCTTGCGAAATTGAAGAAAATACTGTTCAAGCTGGGTTGCATTCATAATCCTATGGTAATTTGAGGTCAAATATAGGAATAATTTAGGTTGCTTTTAGGTTGTAGGTATTAGGTTGTGTTTAGATTGTGGGTAGCTTGTGTTTAGGTTATTGGTTGTTTTAGATTGTGGGTAGGTTTTAGGTTTTGGAATTTGGAATTTGAATTAATTTTACCTTAAAGATATTCTCAGAGTTTCATTTTCAAAAAACTAAATCCATATCTTTATCCACGAAGAAAAACCAAACAAATGAAAAACAAAATTGCATCCCTAGCATTATTACTCTCATTAATTATTTCTCCTCTTAAAGCACTTTCATGGGGCGAAAAGGGACATTCAATGGTGGCAGAAGTTGCCTTTGAAAATTTGGATTCCAACACCAAAAAGATTGTAATGGACTACTTGAATGGAATGACCATTGAGGAAGCAGCCAATTGGATGGATAAAATAAAAAGTGATCATTCCTACGATTATATGAAACCCTTGCATTATGTGAATTTTGATCAAGGTGAAGAAGTGAAGAATAATTGTTGTGACAATATTATTTCCGCATTAACCACTACCATTAATGAGTTGAAAAACTACAAATCAATGAGTAAAGAAGAGGTTAAAATCAAACTTTGTTATTTATTTCATTTAATGGGTGATTTGCACCAACCTTTACATGTTGGATATGGTACTGATAAGGGAGGAAATACTTATCAAGTACAATACCGGGGTAAAGGAACTAATTTACACGGATTATTTGATTATGGTATTATTGAAAAAAACGATATTAGTTTGAATCAATGTCTTAATGCTAAAAAATACAGCAAACTTGATTTGCAAGAAATACGGAAAGGAAATCCATTGAGTTGGGCGAAAGAATCCAGAAGTTTCCTAACCGAAATTTACAACACCAATGGACACACAATTGAATCAGAGTATGAAGTCCGGAATGAAGAAGTGATCAAAGAACAGATTTTTAAGGCTGGACTTCGCTTGGCTGAAGTATTAAAAGAAACCTTTGAAAAATAATCCCCTTCTCCCCTTTGCAATCAATATATAAATATTTATTCTCTTTACTAACTATTACTTTGATTACTACCGTTTGTAGTGCTCAATCCAAGGAAAACAAAAGTATTTCAATAAAACCCATACTTGTAAATGAACTTTCGGAAGAGGTTAAAGAATCATCAGGACTGATTTATTGGAACCATCTACTTTGGACGCATAATGACGATAAAGACACCAATCTATACGGATTGAATCCGCAAACGGGTAAAATAATAAAAACCCTTCCCCTACCCAATGTTACTAATAAAGAATGGGAGGAAATTAGCCAAGATAGTATCGCTATTTATTTGGCCGATACAGGTAATAACACGCAAGGAAATAGAAAAGACTTGTACTTGCTTCGAATTCTGAAATCCCAACTTTCCGAAGCTAATCCTAATATTGAAACAATCCATTTTTCCTTTGCAAATCAAACTGATTTTAAACCGCTCCCGGCCAATACCACCGATTTTGATCTCGAAGCGTTTGTTGTGGCAAAAGATACTGCATATCTGTTTACAAAAGAATGGAACTCTCGTAAAACCACCTTATATCAATTGGCTACTAAAGGCAGTAATTCAATTGCTGGGTCTATAGCCACTTTCGATGCTGAAGGCCTTATCACTGGTGCTACATTGCTTGAAAACAAACATCAACTAGTGCTCTGCGGTTATACCAAATTGCTCAGTCCTTTTTTGATTGTTTTCTATGATTATAAAGACCATGATTTTTTTAGTGGCAAATTCCTCCGAATAAAACTAGAACTTCCTTTTCATCAAATTGAAGGTATCGCCACAATTGATGGCACCACCTTTTACCTCAGCAATGAAAAATTGAACTTCAAAGGGCTTATAAATAATAATCAATCACTTTGGAAGGTGGATTTGTCAGGAGTAAAAGGGCTATAGGTATTTGGTTTGCTGAATTACTTTGGGACAATGAAAATAAATTCAAAAAAATTTAAGGAACAAAAGCATCCATAGCATAACAACTCAAAATCCATTAGTACAGGAAACAATTGTAATTAAGAGAACAAAAGTTCAAAAATGTTGGAACAATGCAGCGCTAAAGAAAAAAACATAAAAAAACTTATCGTTTAATAGATAGAAAATGAAAGAGTTAGTTTTACCAACTAAAAATAATTGATTTTTTGTTGGTTTAGAATTTGGAAAACACAAAAAGCTTAGTATATTTGCAACCGCAATACGGAAGTATAGCGACATATTGGAGAAATGGCAGAGTGGTCGATTGCGGCAGTCTTGAAAACTGTTGACTGTAACAGGTCCGGGGGTTCGAATCCCTCTTTCTCCGCCAGCTTAAGTGCAAATGATAACAAAACCCACTAAATTCAACGATTTAGTGGGTTTTTTATTTTCTATTGATATCAAATTATTCAAAAATTGGATCAAGTCCAAAACCTGTGGAGAAGGATAAATTAAGTTTGGATACATTCATCCTGATAAATGGACATCAGAAGGCAATAAAGCAAAGGGAACAACAGAAGAAGCCAAAACAAAAAAAACAATAAATATAATTATTGCACAGTATTCCCTTGATA
>CANCJZ010000039.1 GCA_947378465.1 Flavobacteriaceae bacterium | reverse complement strand
AGTATAATAATTTGGGCAGCCCCTTCGGGCCGGGCTGTCCGCTATATCTTTTCCTTTTTAAAGAAAAAAGGAAAAGGATATCGCTCCCATCCCTGCTGCGGCAAACATTTTTCATAACGCAATTCATTTTCAATATTCATTATTTTTTTTACAAGAAAAAACAAACAAAACTCAAATAACAATGCAATACAATCCAATATTTGATTGCCATCCATAACACACAATCCAATAACTACTTCCGTATACCGCGAACCTCCCGCCGTATACTATGATATTGTCACCGTATACCTTGATATTACCACCGTATACTCTGAACCTCCTGTCGGATACATGGAATTTCTCGATGGACACATGGTTTTTGAAATAAAAAGATGGAAACTCCTAATGGATACATGGAAATTCTCGATGGACACATGGTTTTTGAAAAAAAAAGAAGGAAACTCCTGATGGATACATGGAAATTCTCGATGGACACATAGTTTTTCGAAACAAAAAACAGAAAACTCCCGATAAATACATGAAGCTATTATGTATATTTTAATTCTCTTCTTTTCAACTTAAAAAAAAGCACCATAATAACCCAACAATAACGAATCACTTAATAATAATCTTATGGTAACCACCCAGTAACCCCACCGTAACCATCCAGTTCATCTCGACCGCAGGGAGAGATCACATAAAGAAACTAACACAAAGAAACTAACACAAAGTAACCAACACAAAGTAACCATCCAGTAACCCCACCGTTTGTCATCTCGACCGCAGGGAGAGATCACATAAAGAAACCAACATAAAGAAACCAATACAAAGAAACCAACACAAAGGAACCCCACCGTAACCACCCAGTAACCACCCCAACAGCCTATTGCCTATTGCCTATTGCCTAATGCCTAAAATTCCCCCTCCCATTCGGAATAGAACTGCGACAGGAATACTTCCATAAAACGATGGCGTTCTTGGGCGAGCTTCTTACCCGTTTCGGTATTCATCTTTTCTTTTAATAAAAGGAGTTTTTCGTAAAAGTGGTTGAGAGTAGGGCTTTCGTTGTTTTTATATTCCTCTTTGCTCATGTTAAGGACAGGAGCAATCGCAGGATCGTAAAGAGGACGGTTTTTATAGCCGCCGTAGTTGAAGGTACGTGCAATTCCAATGGCACCAATAGCATCTAAGCGATCCGCATCTTGAACAATTTCAAGTTCTATTGAGCTGAATTTCTTTTCAAAATTGCCGCCTTTAAAGGAAATGTTTTCAATGATATTCACCACGTGGTTGATGGTAGCTGGATCTGCTTGTTGCGCTTCGAGAAAAGCGCGGGCTGTTTTAGGGCCTATGGTTTCATCGCCGTTGTGAAACTTACTGTCGGCGATATCGTGAAGCAGTGCGCCTAATTTCACTATTTCCAGTTGGCAATCTTCTTGCTGCGCAATCAACAAGGCGTTTTTGTATACACGCTCTATGTGAAACCAGTCGTGACCCGCTTCGGCATTTTCGAGCTTTTGTTTTACAAACAGTATGGTAGTATCTATAAGGGACATATTGGGTTTGGGGATTTAAAAAAATCCTTCCGTTAAGGAAGGATTAGTGTTGTTATCGTACTAATGCAGGTTGCACCCATTTGAATTGGTAGGTTTCTTCTGGGAGTACTAATCGTTCCGAAATTTTTGCCATTCTTGCGGGTAACTTCATCAGATAGTCTCTTGCTTTTTCAGCTTCGTCGGTTAGTCCTGTGATTTTGTCTATATCCCATTTCACCAAAAGCTTTTGCATAATATCTACATAATCATGAGCGGTATACACCCCTAATTTTTGTGCCGAATCCGAGAAATGTTCAAAAGCAGAACTTATCGATTGACCTGATTCTCTAAGGAAATGCGCTGGCATGGTGATTTTTTGTTTCATCATATAATTAAAGGCCAACATCATTTCAGACGGATCTACCTTAAAGATTTGATTCACAAATTCGCTATACGCATGATGGTGACGCATTTCATCGCCCGCAATCATTTTGCACACTTTAGACAGTTTTTTGTCGCCATAGTTTTTCGCAATTTGAGATACTCTATTGTGTGAGATATACGTGGCTAATTCTTGAAAGCTGGTATATACAAAGTTTTTATATGGATCTCTACCTGTGCCTATATCAAAACCATCATTGATTAAATGATGCGTAGTGATTTCTACTTCTTTCATATTTACACGACCCGACAAATACAAATATTTGTTAAGTAAATCGCCGTGACGATTTTCTTCACCGGTCCATTGTCTGATCCACCGCGACCAGCCGTTGCGCTCTAGGTTGTCTATCCCTTCCACTTCCATCAACCAGGATTCGTAGGTTGGTAAAGCTTCTTCGGTAATAGTATCTCCTACCATAGCCACCCAAAAGTCATAAGGTAAGTCTTTGGCAATTTCTTGCAACTCTTTTACCTCTTCAAAGAAGGTTTCGCTTTGAGCATTGGGCAAGAAATCGGAGGGTTGCCAGATCTGCTCCACCGGAATTAAAAATTGATCTATAAAAGTGTCTACATTTTTTTCTAAAAATTGCATCACTTCTAAACGGATGTTCTTTATTGACATTATATTTTAGTTTATTATTGGTAATTGCTATTTCAAGGATTGCGTCACCGCTTGTTCCGTTTTTATCATCAAATCATCAAATGAATAATCCTTTACTGCAAGAGGTTCATGAATGATAAATTCTAATTTGTTTCCTAATCCCATCGGAAAGGGTCCAAATTTAACCATTTTCCACGAGTTATTAATACTAATTGGCACAACATAAGCAGAAGGCGCATATTTGCAAAGGATTTTTAACCCACTTTGCGCGAATTCTTTAGGTTTTCCATCTTTGCTTCGCGTGCCTTCAGGGAAAATTACCGCCGAGCGATTGTTCTTTTGAATGTATTCCGAAAGGCCTTTAATAAGAGGAATGGCTTGTTTGGGATCTTTTCTGTCAATCAAGATAGAACCTCCGTGACGTAAATTATAGGATACACTGGGAATTCTTTTGCCCAATTCTTTTTTGCTGACAAATTTGGCGTGGTGTTTTCTCAAATACCATATAATTCCTACAATGTCATACAGACTTTGATGGTTGGCCACAAAAATCACCGGCACTCCTTCTGGAACTAATTCCCTATTTCTGAAAGTATAAGTGGTTCCTAATATATTGGTGCATCGTGCTAAAAAGAAATTCAAGTAATCCACACTTTTCTTGTGGGCTTGGTAGCCAAAGACATTAAAACAAATCCATTGTATAGGGTGGAAAATGACTAAACAAAGTCCAAAACACAAATAATACACCACCGAAATAGGATAAGAGATAAGCTTTTCCATAATAATAAAAATTGTCGGCTAAAATAAACAATAATTTTGTCTTACAATTGTTTAAAAATCATTTTTACAATCCGAGTTTAAATCAAAAAAATAATTAATTTTACGAAAAATACCAGGAATTTAAATGAAAGAAAAAATGAGTTCAGAAAAAGAAGCCAAATTAAAAGCGTTACAGCTTACACTTGACAAACTGGATAAGACTTACGGTAAAGGTACCGTGATGAAAATGGGGGATAAAGCGATTGAAGAAGTAGAAACTATTTCCTCAGGATCTTTAGGATTAGATTTAGCTTTAGGCGTAAACGGATATCCAAAAGGAAGAATTATAGAAATATACGGTCCAGAATCTTCGGGTAAAACTACCTTAACACTTCACGCAATTGCCGAAGCACAAAAAGCAGGGGGTATTGCTGCGTTTATTGATGCAGAACACGCTTTCGACAGAAATTATGCAGAGAAATTGGGGGTTGATATCGAAAACCTAATCATTTCACAACCGGACAATGGAGAACAAGCGTTGGAAATTGCTGAAAATCTAATCCGTTCTGGAGCTATTGACATCGTAGTCATTGACTCTGTGGCGGCATTGACTCCAAAAAGTGAAATTGAAGGCGAGATGGGGGATTCTAAAATGGGATTACACGCGCGTTTGATGTCTCAAGCATTGAGAAAATTAACAGGAACTATTAGCAAAACCCATTGTACGGTTTTCTTCATCAACCAGTTGAGAGAGAAAATTGGAGTAATGTTTGGAAATCCAGAAACTACTACTGGGGGTAATGCATTGAAATTTTACGCTTCGGTACGTTTAGATATCCGTCGTTCTTCGCAAATTAAAGATGGCGAGAATGTAATTGGAAACAGAACTAAAGTAAAAGTGGTTAAAAACAAAGTAGCTCCACCATTCAAAACAGCAGAATTCGACATCATGTATGGAGAAGGCGTTTCCAAAACAGGAGAAATTCTTGACTTGGCTGTTGAGTTTGAAATTGTAAAGAAATCAGGATCTTGGTTCAGTTACGGCGATACCAAACTAGGTCAAGGTAGGGATGCGGTTAAAGCATTGATTAAAGATAATCCAGAACTTGCCGACGAATTAGAAGTCAAAATTAAAGAGGCTATTAAAGAAGCCAATGCCTAATAAATAAAGAATCACGCTTAATGCGTGATTTTTTTTTTACTTGTAACGCAACCTTTTTGTATATTGTGTATCTATAGGTTATAATTGAATTTATTATGAAAAAAATTGTACTACTTTTTGCTTTAGGAGCTATTGCTGCTTCTTGTAATGTGAACAATAATAATAGCGGTCCCAATTTTCAATACGAAGTTTTACCAGTGAATCAAGTGACGATGCCTACCGCCTTTGCAGTAGATAGCGTTACCGAAATTCCTATGAAGTATATTAAGCCAACGACTTGTCATTATTTTGAAGATTTTTATTATAATAAAGATGGACAAACAAGAACTGTTGCGATATATACTTCTCATTTTTTCCAAGATAATTGCCAAACTGATGGAGTTACTTTGGTGAATGAAGTATTGAAATTCAAACCAGCAGCCATCGGAACCTATCATTTCAAATTTTGGACTGGTGAAAACGCACAACACGTGGATCAATATTTAGAATTTGATGCCGTAGTTAATCATTAAAAAAGAACAGATTGAGTATAGAGCAACTCATAGGTGATTGTATAAACAAAGACATAAAAGCGCAGGAACAATTATACAAATTGTATGCTCCCAAATTGTTCTCTGTTTGCTTAAAATACTCTCGTAATGCTATAGAAGCTCAGGATAATTTGCAAGAAGGATTTTTATTGATATTTGAAAAGATCCATTTGTTCTCTTTTAAAGGTTCGTTTGATGGTTGGGCTAAAAGAGTGTTGATTAATTATATACTACAACAATACAGAACAGAAACGTTTTTGAGTTTAGTAGATGAAAATATAAAAGACGAAATTGAAGTTGAAATAGAAGAAGAGGAAGTTTCAATGGATTTTTTACTAAAAATAATACAAGAATTACCCGATAGATATCGATTAGTTTTTAACCTTTTTGTTATAGATGAGTATACTCATCACGAAATTGCAGAACTGATGAAAATTACAGTAGGTACTTCTAAATCGAATTTGTCAAGAGCAAAAATGATATTAAAACAAAAAATAGAACAGCATTCCAATAATAACAATGACATTCCCTTTGTAAAATGAGTAAAAAAGACCTACATACTCTATTTCAAAAGAAATTTGAAAACTATGAAGTTACACCGCCTGATTTTGTGTGGGACAACATAGAAGCCAAATTGAAAGAGAAAGACAAAAGAAAAAGATTTCTGCCATTTTGGTGGACTTTTTCTGGTGTTGCTGCGGGATTCATTATTGCGTTCTTTTGTTATCCATTTCTTTTTGAAGCAAAACAACAGCTTCCTAATCAAACCCCTGTTGTTACAAATTCCAACGGTACTAAAGCTCCTAATCAGCCTATCGGAACAACACAGAATTCCTCAACAAGTATTGTTCAATCCTCGAAAGAGAATACCACAAACACTGTTGATCATTTGAATAAAAACAATAAAACGATACAGCAATCTAAAGCTTCAATGGTAAAAACAGCGGATGCAATTCATTCCAATGCTTCAGTTGCTATTGTTTCAAATACAAAAAAAGCTAAACAGTCGAGATCTAAAGCATCAATTGTATCAACTTCAGCTGAGGTTTATTCCAATAATTCAGTTGCCATTGTTAGAAAAGCAAAAACGGCAAGAAATAAAACTTCAATTAATCTAAATTTCTCGAATCCAAATACTATTAAATCAAATAGCAGTTTAGCAATTAATGAATCAGAAAACAGCAGTACAGCTATTATCTCTAATAACAAAAAGGTTGCAACTTCCAATTCGAATACTACTAACCCTTTGAAAAAATACTCAAAGGATTTTTCAGATAAAAATTTAAGAGTATTCTCGGAGGTTAATGTGGTGCAACACGATAAAGAATTTAGCGCTACTATTAAATCGGATTCGGCTGTTACCGCCAAAAAAGTTCCAAATGCCTTGGAAGAGTTGTTGAAAGAAAAAGAAAAGAAAGTGGTAGCCGTTAAAAAAACGGATAAATGGGAAGTGGCACCAACGGTAGCACCTATCTTTTTTAATTCTTTTACAAATGGCTCACCATTGGATCCAAAATTAGAAAGTAATACGAAGTCCTATACTACTAATTATAGTTATGGAGTAGGAGTGAATTACGAAGTGAATAAAAAGTTTTCTATTCGTTCCGGATTGAATACTTTTTCAGTGGATTATACAACAAATGGGATTACCTATTATCAAAGTGCAGTTGCTACTGCTAAAATGCAACATTTGAGTCCAAATGATCAAGGAGCAACGATACAAATTGACAATACTTATGTTTCAACAGTTCCAATGAACAAGTTATCTGTGGATAAACAAGAAGGAAGCGTAAATCAAAAAATGGGTTATGTAGAAATGCCTGTGGAAATGTCGTATAAACTACTAAATTCCAAATTTGGAGTGAATCTAATCGGTGGATTTAGTACCTTATTTTTAAATCAAAATTCAATTTACCTAAACTCAAATGGCAGTAGTACTAAAATTGGGGAAGCAGATAACTTGAATTCAATTCATTTCAGTACCAATGTTGGATTGGGCTTAAAATATGGAGTTACCAATAAGGTAAATCTTAAAATGGAGCCTGTATTCAAATATCAGATCAACACATTTAATTCCGATTCCGGAGGATTTAAGCCATACATCTTCGGAATATATACAGGAGTAAGTTATACCTTTTAATTTAGTTAGGTTGTTTAAAGTTAGTTAAGTGGCGTTATTACTCGCGAGTGATAACAAGAAGAGTGTCCTTAGGGACACTCTTTTTTTATGGGTTAAATAGATGAAGTTGATTTAATATAATGGCTCTGGTTTCGTCTTTTAGGTTTTTCTTGTCCTCTCCAGTTTTGCCAGTGGTGTTTATTTGAGGATGTACTTTTACTCGCATAATCCCAACGCTTCCACTAAAAAAGGTATAGGACAATCTCCTTTTATTATCACCAAACGTGATAGGAACAATTGGGATTTGATGATCAATTGCCAATCGGAATGCACCATCTTTAAATGTATCCAGTTCTATAGACTCATCAGGCACTCCTCCTTCTGGAAAAATGCAAATGCTCAATCCTTGATCCAATCGTTTTTTGGCCTGATCGTACACTTCCATTTTGCTTTTAGAACTGTTGCGATCTACCAAAATGCTTGTTCTTTTGTAAAAAAAGCCAAATAAGGGAATTTTCATCAATTCTTTTTTTCCCACAAATACAAAGGGATTTTGAACCACTGCAAGCATTAACATAATATCCGTCATCGAGGTGTGATTAGCTACGAACATATAGCTTTTACCATATTCTAAGGATTGTTCTCTTTCTATTTTATAATAAAACCCCATTCCAAATAAGATAACCTTTGCCCATATTCGCGCCATTTTAAAGAAATAAGGATACCATTCTTCTTTTAAAATAGAAATCACAAGGAAAGGGAACATAACTAATATAGGAAGCGCAATGAGGATATAAAACCAAACGCGCCAAAGGATCCAAAATACAATTTTCAGTAGTCTCATAGCGTCAAAAATAAATCAATTTTTATTAAATATTGTAAATTTCGTGTTTAACTTTGCAAGCAAATATTATAACGGTATGGCAAAAATACTTACGGGTGTTCAGAGTACAGGTACTCCACATCTTGGAAATTTATTAGGGGCTATTATTCCAGCCATCGAATTATCAAAGCAAGCTGAAAATGAATCCTTTCTTTTTATAGCCGATTTGCATTCGATTACTCAAATCAAAAACGGCGATGAATTACGTCAAAACACTTATAGCACTGCAGCAGTTTGGCTGGCTTGTGGATTGGATGTGGAGAAAGTAGTTTTTTATCGTCAGTCTGATGTGCCGCAAACGGCAGAGTTATCGTGGTATTTAAGTTGTTTCTTTCCATTTCAACGTTTGACCTTAGCACATTCATTCAAAGACAAGGCTGATCGTCTGGAAGATGTTAACGCAGGTTTGTTTACCTATCCTATGTTAATGGCCGCTGATATATTGTTATACGATGCTAATTATGTTCCTGTAGGGAAAGATCAAATGCAGCATATTGAAATAACTAGAGATGTGGCTTCAAGATTCAATCATCAAATGGGAGAAACTTTTGTGATTCCAGAAGGGAAGGTACAAGAGGAAACGATGTATATTCCTGGAACTGATGGTCACAAAATGAGCAAATCACGGGGTAATTTCATCAATATCTTTTTAGACGATAAAGCACTGCGCAAACAAATTATGAGTATCGAAAGTGATAGTACCCCTTTGGAGGAACCAAAGGATCCAGATACTTGTAAAATATTTGCCTTATATCAATTATTAGCTACAACTGATCAAATTCAAGCGATGCGTGCAAATTATTTAGGAGGTAATTATGGCTATGGACATGCCAAACAAGCATTGTTCGAATTAATTTGTGACAAATTCAAGAACGAAAGAGCGCGATACAACTACTTTATGTCTAATCTAAGCGAAGTTGATGCACTTTTAAAGATTGGGGCTGAAAAAGCAGGAAAAGCAGCTGATACGGTATTGCAACGAGTAAGAGTAAAGTTGGGATTTGAATAAAAACTCTAATTTATACTTTATAAGCATAAAAAAAGCGGTCATAGACCGCTTTTTTTATTATGGTAATCGTTATTAGTTAATAACGATATTATCTAAATCACAATTAGTAGTTAATGGTGGTCCAGCAGTTCTGTTTGAACCTGAATATTCGAAAACGAAGTATCCATTACCTGTAACTGATGCAGGAATTGCATAAGTACCAGCACTAGCAAAAGTAGTTGTACTAGCCGTAGGTAAATTAGCAAAACTTGTAGTAATGTCATATAAAGTAGCATCACTTAAGTTTGATCCAGGAACAAAATCTGTAGTACGGTATACTTTCAATCCAAGTCCTCCAGTATAATAACCTGCTCTAATTTGGAAAGTAAGGTTATTTGCTGCAGTAAAGTCAACAGGAATGATAAAGTATGATTTGTTATCTTCGATATTTCCACCATAAGCAGACATTTCTAAGAATTTACCACCAGAACTTTTAACCTGCCAGTTTTTAGTACCAACAGTATAGAAATTCATATAGTTAGAGAAAATAACTTGACTTGCCGCAAAGCTTTCAAAGTTTTCAGATACAGTACCTGAATAATTGTAGGTTCTAGGACTGTTCAATTTCACATCATACTCATCTCTAACGTAGAATTGGTAATCGGTACCATATTTAGTCATAATCCCTCTGATAGAACCTCTTCCAGACGGCACGTTGTCATGGCAGAATAATGCATAACTACTTACTCTAAAATATTTAGGAGTAGTACCATTTACATCAACAATATTGTGGTTCGTTGCACCACCACCAGAATCTACATCATAGTAAGTTCTGTTAAGTGAACCATCAGCAAATTGAACATTGCTAATTTCTACTAAGGTATTGATATTAGCATCAGATGCAGCAGCAGCTAAAGTCATAGGTCTAACAAATGAATCTTCACTTACTATTTCTGCAGATGGGAATAAATATTTTTGCCAATCACTTGATGCAATTCTACCAATTGAACCATTGTATAAAGCTCCGATTGTCAATGAACCATTAGCAACGGCAGTATACAAACCGTTTAACTTGATATATACTTTTCTTCCTGGAGTAAAACCAAACATATATGATTTTAAACTTAAAGAAACACTAAATCCAATTGGAGCTGAGTTGTCCGTTGGAATAGTTTGAAATGAAATAGAGTTATAAAAGTTACCACTTTCATCTGAAGAGGTAACATAAGCTTCTATTATTTTATCAGCATCTGAAGTAGCAGCATACAATACAGGAGTTGCAGTAGCAGCACTGTTAACACTAGCAACAGTAACGTTACTTACCATTTGATAAGTTGTGATACCTTGATCAGGTACATCATAATGTCTGTCATTCACACAACCTGTAAATACGATTGCGATAAGAGTAAAGACAATGCTTGATTTTATTAATTTAATTTTCATATTTCTTTTTTTATATTTTAATAAAATAATCTAATGTTATCTACTTGGTAAGTTGCTCCTAAACTTGAATTTGTTCCACTACCTCTTACTTTAAAAGCGAAGCACATTCCACCAGAATATTTTGATAAATCTATATTTCCAGAGTTAATGAACAAATATTTAGTGGTATCCGTATTAGGGAAAGTAGCATCTAAATCAACCCAACTAGAAGAATTGAAGTTTGTTCCGTCATAATCAGTAGAAACCAATAGTTCAATTGAGTTATCCATAGATTTTAAATATGCTTGAGCAGTTTGAAAAGCAAGCATTACGTGTTGATCAGAAGTGTAAGTCATTCTCGGAGAAATTAACCAAGCTACATTATTCGCTTGACCTGATTGGTACGAAGTAAATTCTCCATAACCATTCCCACCATAAGCAGCATTTGTCCATAATTTAGTTCCTTGCTGTGCAATAGTGGTCCATCTAGTAATATCATTAGTCCCACTAGCAGTTCCATTCACAATCGTTGAAGGATCCGTAAAATCTTGTGACAACATCGTTTGTTGTACAGGATACAATTGATAATCGCCGTCTTTGGTACAGCTCGAAGTAACCAAAAGGACACCTAAAGCAATAAAAGAATATAATAATGTTTTTGTACTTTTCATTTTCTTTCTTTTTTAGAAGTTAATATATAAGTTAACAAAATAAGTTCTTCCGTAACCGTAGAAGTATTTTGGACCAAATGATGGAGTAGAAACTAAATTACCATTGATGTCTGGATGTGGTGTCACATCTTGATTTAATTGTAAGTAGTTAGAGTTTCTAGCTTGTTCAAAACCACCTGTTTTGTAGGTAGTGTTGAATACGTTATTTATAGTAACAAAGAATCCAATAGTACTTTTGTCAATTTTCCATGATTTACCTCCGTTCATATTAAATAAGTATAAACTAGAGTATAATTTTTCTTGTGCTAATAATTGAGAAGCTCTTTCGTTAGTAGCACCTGCTAAAGGCACTCCATTTCCTAAAGCTGGATCGTAGAAGAAACTTTGAGTTCTAGTAATAGGAGCAATATCAATATAGTTGTTTCCTAAATAATTGGCATTACCACTTATCCACCAGAATTTAGGGTCTCTATATTCTAAACCAATAGTCGCTGCATTTTGTGGCATTCCTGCAATTTTATAGTTTTTCATTGCTGCTTGACCGTAGTTCACTACTGGATAAGGATTATCAGGAGTAGCTCTGTTGTCTACATTAATACGAA
This sequence comes from Flavobacteriaceae bacterium, assembly GCA_947378465.1. Classification (GTDB taxonomy): domain Bacteria; phylum Bacteroidota; class Bacteroidia; order Flavobacteriales; family Flavobacteriaceae; genus Flavobacterium. The sequence continues at coordinate 5,664 of CANCJZ010000039.1, read as the reverse complement.
CCGTTGGATTGTTGTCATAAATGTATTGAGCAACGTTAGCGGCTGCAGTAGCCTTAATAGTTGAAGTAATTTGGTATTCAAATCCAAGCTCAACACCCATATTCTTTTTGTTAATGTTACTTACAGTTTCAGCAACGAAAGCATTTTGAACGTCAACGGTATCAGGATTACCATCATCAATACTAACTCCATCAGCAAAGAAGAATGAACTTTCAGTAGCTCCTTTAATTTGAGAGAAGAAACCAGTAATTCTAGCTTTGATTTTTGGTCCTTTATAAACATAACTCATATCAACACTATTGATTTTTTCATTTTGAATATCCATAGTGATGTTGTTGTTAATTTGAACGTCAGCAAAAGTGTTTTTTAACGTTGGTGCTTTTGTCATGTACAATCCATTAACGGTAAAGAATTGTCTTCCTGAAATTTTATAAGTAATTCCACCTTTGAAACCGTAGTTGTCAAAAGTTTTAGTTTCACTTTTACCAAATGAATTAGTTGCATAATAACCATTTCTGAACAATCCTTCTCTTTGGTATTGTGCTCTTTCGAATTGTTGACCAATATAGAAATCTACTTTTTTATAAGTGAATTTGAATTGTGTAAATGCGTTGATAGTATTCGCTAACAAATTGTAGTTGTAACCATAAGTATCACCAACTTTTACCGCTCTGTTAGGATTGTTCAAATCCGATTGCGTTTGTTGGTAGTTTAATCCGTAATTATCAATATCCATAAAGTGACTTCCACCTAAAAGGTCTAACATGTTTTGATAGTTGTGTGATTTTAACTTGTTGAAAGTTGCACCCGCATTCAAAACAATATTGTCTGATAACTGTGAGTTTAAAATAGTATTTGCTACCCAAGTTTTGTCATCAGTACGGTCTTCGTATAATGCGTAATAACTTCTGGTGCCAGCACTTTGAGTATTTGCATTGTACATTGTATTCCAATTCATTTGAGGTTGAGTCAAGAATGCTGCTGATTGTGCAGCCACTGGACTACCAGTATAGTTACCATTAGCATCATAAGATGAAGTAAAATAACTTGGCATGTATTTGTAGTAAGTAGGATCAGGATTGTTTACTCCTTGATAATCAATTTTACTATTTCCAATAGAACCTGATTGGTGAGAAATGGTAGTGTTTAAGAATGTTTTGTCATTAATTTTCCAATAATGCGTTAACATCATAATTGGTTCATTAATGTTTTTTACTCTTGAATTTCTTTTTTGACCATCTTGCCATCCCCAGTAAGAGTTATAACGGTAACCCATCATATCAGTAACTTCCTGAGTATTTGGAGACGTTTTACCTCTACTGTTTTGAGCATAAATAGAAGTTAAGTTCAACGAGTGTTTATCACTCAATTTTTTCTCCAAACTTGCGAATAAAGAGTTTGCAGCATAATCCGTTCCTTCAAAGAAACCTTCTTGAGCAAAACGTCTAGAAGCTGAAACTACATAAGCCCAACCATTTTTGTCCATTCCTGATGCGTGAGTACCCATCATTCTCCAGCTATAGTTAGTGTTCGTTCCTGAAAACGACACTCTTGAACCTGTTTTGTAAATAGAAGCTCTTGTATTGATTTCCTGAACCCCTAATATTCCACCAAAAGTATAATCAGATGGCGCAGAACCCATAGTGAATTCTTGATTTCTTGTTGCGTCGTTTAAACCTCCCCAGTTACTCCATTGAGGTCTTCCGTCGTATAATTTATTCATTTTAACTCCATTAATCATGGAAGTTGCATATTCATTGTTCAAACCTCTAACTTTAAAACGGGTAATCCCCCAGTTAAAAGCCGCTGCTTGTTGGAAAACGTCTCTTGAAGATTGTAATAAACCAGAAGTGGTTTCTGAACCTCCATTATCATCACCTAAGTCATTATCTGTAATAGTAATTAAACTTAATTGTTGCTCTTGAGTAGCATCTTCTTCTAAAGATAATGTACCTAAATTGACGATTTTTTTGTTTTGAGCGTCAACAGAAATGATTTGTTCTTTGTAGCCTCCTAATTTCACTACAATAGTGTAAGATATTACATCCAAATCATTAAAAACAAACTTTCCTTGGGAGTCAGTAATCTGACTAAATGTAGTGTTCATAATCGAAACTACCACATCTTGAAGTGGTTTTTTTGTTTTAGCTTCGATTACTTTTCCTGAAAATCCAGTTCCAGTTTGCGCGAAAGCAAAACACACTTGAAGTACCAAAAGAGTACTAATGACAAGTTTTTTCATAAATAAGATTAAATTAATTTTTCCTTTTTGCTAAGTGTTAATAAAAACTTAACAGACCGCAAATGTATATCATTTAATAATATTATTTACTTTTGGCCTGAACTTTTTAAGAAAGTTGACATTAAATTAATATTGAAAAAATGAAAATTAAAAACTTTATCGCCCTTTTCTTTGTGTTTTTATCAACGATTTGCGCGAATGCACAGGCTAAAAAATACATTATTCATACGGTGGCCTTTTACAACTTCGAAAACTTATTCGATACCATCAATGATCCATTAACAAATGATGAAGAATGGACCCCTAATGGAGCTATGCGTTGGACCGCAAAGAAATATAAAATGAAACTCGAGAACCTTTCTCGTGTATTATCTGAAATTGGGACAGGCGATAACAATACTAACTCTCCAACTTTAATTGGTGGGGCAGAGATTGAAAATCAAAGAGTATTAGAAGATTTAGTTAAACAATCCAAATTGGCAGTTAGTGATTATGGGATTGTACATTTTGATTCTCCTGACAAACGTGGAATCGATGTAGCCTTACTATATCAAAAGAAACACTTCAAACCTACTTCAGCCATTAATATTCCTCTTTATATTTATAATAAAAGAAATGAAATTGTAGTTAAGGATAAAGATAAGGACAAAGACAAAGAAGAAAGTACAGATGACAAAAATGATACTGATCTTCAATCAGAGCGTGTTTTTACTAGAGATCAGTTGTTAGTTACAGGTTTGTTAGACGGTGAAGAAATCAATGTAATTGTCAACCACTGGCCTTCACGATCAGGAGGGGAAAAGAAAAGTTCTCCTTTTAGAGAAGCGGCTGGAGCATTGAACAGAAGAATTATTGATTCATTAGTTAAAATTAACCCTAATGCTAAAATCATTACTATGGGAGATTTGAATGATGGAACCTATAATAAAAGTGTGAAGGTGGCGCTTGGTGCCAAACTTAAAAAAGACCAATTAAAAGGACCTGGTGATATCTACAATCCATTTGAACAATTGGCTAAAGATGGACACGCAACACTTTTCTACAGAGATGCTGGAGATATTTTTGATCAAATAATGGTTTCACAACAATTTACCGTACCTGATTATTCGTCATTCAGATATTGGAAAGAAGGAATTTTCAATAAACCTTATCTTATCCAAACCTCAGGTCAATACAAAGGTTATCCTAAAAGGAATCAGTTGAGTGAACCTGGATTTAGTGATCACTTCCCCGTTTATATTTATTTGATAAAAGAATTAAAATAATAATGCATTCTAAAGGTTAGCTATGGCTAACCTTTAGTCTTTAAAACAATCAAGTATGTCTATTCAAAAACCATTTAATTTAAATCAATGGATCGCTACAAATCGAGAGTTTTTGCAACCTCCCATTGCCAACAAAAATCTTTATGTAGATTCTGGTGATTATATTGTGATGATTGTTGGTGGTCCAAATGCTCGTAACGATTATCATTATAATGAAACGGAAGAGTTGTTTTATCAATTAGAAGGAACAATTACAATTGCCATTCAAGAAGAGGGCAATAAAAAATTAATTGAATTAGGGCCTGGTGATATGTTTTTGCTTCCTGCTAAAACCCCTCATTCCCCTATTCGAACTGAAAATTCTGTGGGTTTAGTCATTGAACGAAAAAGAGAAAATATAGGATTAAAGGATGGACTTTTGTGGTATTGTGAGCAATGTAATCACAAATTACACGAAGTATATTTTGAATTGCATAATATTGAAAAGGATTTTTTACCCCATTTTAATGCGTTTTATGCTAATGTAAATCTGAGAACTTGTTCGAATTGTCAATCTATTCTACCCATTCCTAACGAATCGGTAAACAAATAGTTTTGTAGTTTTTTTTCTAGTTTCTAAATTCATTTACAGAATAAACATTTTTTTATTTTATATGTGAATGATGTTTTTATATATTTGTCGAGAATTGAATTTAATTATATGCAAAAGATTAAGTATTTTGTGGTTATGGCTTTGTTTTGCTTAGGGTTTTCCCTCAAAGCAACAGCACAGTTTGGATTTTCTCATGAAATAGGCGCTATTGTTGGGCCTGTTGCATTTCAATCTGATTATGGACAAAGACACAATTTGTCTACTAATATGGGTAATACCGGTTATGGTATTGGTCTAATTCATTACTTAAACTTTTCTTATAAAGCAGATTGTAGTTGTTATACTCCAGAAACATTTTTTAATGATCACTTCAAATTAAGAAGTGAACTTTCCTATAATAAAACGGAATTGAAACATTTTGGAGAGTGGGTAGATGGTTCTAAACAATCACTTGGCGCGAATCAATTACGAGCAATGCGTGGAAGTACTGCCGTTACGAATGTAGGGATGCAATTAGAATTCTTCCCTTTTAGTATCCGTCAATTTACTGCATCTACAGGAAGCTTAGCTCCTTTTATTAGTATTGGTGGACAATTCAGTTTCTTTTCTCCAACTGCTTATTCTGAAATGGGATCCGGTTTAGGACAATTACCAACGGTTACTCCAGTTAAGTATATTGGTGCTTTTGATACTAAAGGTGGGACCACTTGGTCAGTAGTGTCCAGTGTAGGTACACGTTATAAATTAACTCCTTTGTCCGATTTAATGGTCGACTTACGTTTTCAATACTACTTTTCTAATTGGGTTGATGGATTGAGTCCTAATCCAAAAGTGTACACTGAAAATAGATCTAACGATTGGTTAGTTTGGTTAAACTTCGGTTATATTTATTATTTGCAATAATAGAAACTGAATGAAGTCTTTTTAGAAAATATTTAAAAGATATATATTCTTATAAACCAGATAGTAATTACTCATCTGGTTTTTTTTATTTATGGAAATGATATACAGCTTGTAAATTACTGATTTCAAATTCAAAGCCTGAATTATTAGCTAAATTTTTTTATTGATAGCACTCGCGACACTAATAATAGCGTTCAGTATACTAATAGTAGCGTCCGCTATACTAAAAGTATGGTTCGCTATACTAAAAGTATAGTTCGCGATACTAAAAGTATGGTTAGTTATACTAAAAGTTTGATTCGCTATACTAAAAGTATAGTTAGCTATACTAAAAGTATGGTTAGTTATACTTTTAGTATGGTTAGTTATACTAAAAGTATATTTAGCTATACTAAAAGTATGGTTCGCTATACTAAAAGTATAGTTAGTTAACCCGTTGGGTGTAATTATTTGAAGTTAAATAAATTGATTAGATATTGGCCAAGATACTAAAATTCAGTATCTTGATGTCGCCAAACAAACCAATATCTATGACAAATATAGTTAAAAATTATTTTAGAGTTTTAGAAGTTATAAGTTCTTTAAATTGTGATTTAGTGTACAAATCAGGAGTAGGAAGAAAAGTAAAAATGACAGATATAGAAGTAGTTGCTTTGAGTTTA
>CANCJZ010000038.1 GCA_947378465.1 Flavobacteriaceae bacterium | reverse complement strand
TAGCATTATCAAGCGGACGGTCAAAACGAAGCACCATTTGAATCGGTTCTTTATCGTTCAATGGCTTGTTAGTTTGCCCAATCGCGAGTTGAACGAATAACATTGAAAAACAAATAGAAAATGTAGAAATTTTCATTTTATTGTAGGTTAGTAGTTTTAATGGCCAAATATAATCATTATAAATAAGTTTCAAACTTAAGATTTTATTAGAAAATCAGCAGATAAATTATTTATAATACAAAGAAAGGGGGATTTTTTTTTGTTTAGATGAAAGAAGTAAGGAGAAAGAAGCAAAAATAAATTAAATTCCAATATTTAAAATTCCAAATTCCAAATTCCAATGCCTTCTGAAATTCAAATTCTAGGCACAGAACCTATAACCTATAACCTAAAACCTATAACTTATTAGAATTTTTCTTTTTCAAAAAATCTTGATACTCTTTTTTACTTTTTTGATTTTTTCGACTTATAAAGACAAAGGCAACAGCTAGTATAAGTACTAGCTCCATTAGAAGAAAAATAACTATTAAATTATAATCCATTATTACACCGATGCGATTGAAGGAAATGTTATTCAATAAATTTATACAATTTAGTAGAACAGTAGTTCTTTTTAACTATTATTTAAGTATTTTTCATAAGTTTTAGGATTTTTACATAAAACATCTTTTGAAATTTATGATTTTATAAATAAAAAACACATTAGAGGATTATTTTTTTTTATAAAATAAAAAACAAATCCTCATAACAATAGCATTAGTATTGTAACAAAACAAAATACCACTCGTCAAACTGATTCTAAATGATGTAAATGGAAACTATTTTATCAATCACCAATCTCAACAAACGTTATGGCCGTCTTCAGGCAGTTAAAAACGTATCTCTCGAAATTCAAAAAGGCAATGTATATGGAATTCTTGGACCGAATGGTTCAGGAAAATCAACTACTTTGGGAATTGTTCTCAATGTAGTCAACAAAACCTCTGGTGAATACCAATGGTTTGGTGGAACGATGGCGGTGCATGAAGCTTTGAAAAGAGTAGGCGCCATTATTGAACGCCCGAACTTTTATCCCTACATGACAGCCAAGGAAAATTTAGAATTAGTATGCCGTATCAAAGGGATTAATTTTGAAAAAGTACAAGAAAAGCTTGAATTGGTTGGTTTAGTAGATCGAAAAGACAGCAAATTCAGCACTTTTTCCTTGGGAATGAAACAGCGATTGGCGATTGCCTCTGCATTGTTGAACGATCCAGAGATTTTGATTCTGGACGAGCCCACCAATGGATTGGATCCTCAAGGAATTCATCAAATTAGAGATATCATCCGCATTATTGCTTTGCAAGGCACTACGATATTGTTAGCCTCTCACCTATTGGATGAAGTGGAAAAAGTATGTAGCCACGTATTAGTACTACGCAAAGGGGAAATTCTCTATTCAGGAACTGTGGAAGGAATGTCGGACAAAGGACAATTCTACGAATTAAAGTCGGGGGACAATAAAGCTGTTTATAGCGCGCTTTTGGACCATCCGAATGTAGAAAAATGTATTTTGGAAGAAGATAAGGTGCTTGTATATACCCACAAACAATTTGAAGCGGCCGATTTGAATCGCTTTTTATTTGAAAAAAACATTTGTCTTTCTCATTTAATTCAAAGAAAAAATAGTTTAGAAGAACAATTCTTAGAGTTAACCGGAAAATAAAATTAAGTATCCCTTAGAATTAATGAATGATTGGCTGACCGCTAATCGATATTAAAACCATACAAAGATGAAACGACTACTCTTTATAGAATTACAAAAAATCTGGAAAAACAGAGCCAGTAGAATTTTAACCCTAACCTATTTTATCCTATTAAGCTCATTGGCATTAATCTCGGCAATAAAATTTGATTTAGGGCCGATACATATTGATGCTTCAGAGCAGGGAATTTATAATTTCCCTTTTATCTGGCACTTTAATTCCTATTTCGCAGCTTGGTTAAAAATATTTTTAGCCGTAGTAATTGTATCCATGATGGCTAATGAGTATAGTTACGGTACTTTGAAGCAAAATTTAATTGACGGGATGAGCAAAAAAGAGTTTATTACTTCTAAGTTTTTGACGGTGATTCTGTTTGCTGCTGTTTCAACCTTATTTGTATTTATCGTCTCTTTAATTTTGGGATTAATCTTTTCTGATTATAATGAATTTGGGATTATCTTTTCCCAAATGGAGTATCTATTGGCATTTTTTGTCAAATTATTAGGTTTCTTTTCTTTTTGTTTATTCTTAGGAGTATTGATCAAACGTTCCGCATTTGCTTTGGGCTTTTTATTCTTTTGGTATTTTACAGAAAAAATTATTTACGGAGTGATTGGTCGTTTTGTATTCCATGATTTTGATGTTGCAAAAAAAGTAATGGCTTTTTTCCCATTGGAATCTATGTCAAACCTAATAGAGGAACCCATCACTCGCTTGCGTGCCATCAAAACATTAGGAACCCAAATGGGTGTTTTTGGCATTAAAGATTACGATGTGCATTTTAGTAGTATTCTTATTGTATTGACTTGGACTGCAATTTTTATTTTTTCATCTTATAAAATCATCAAAAAAAGAGATTTATAGTATCTTTGCACCGCTATGAGGTGGATCAAGATTAGTCTTTTATTTTACATTTTAGGTTGGGCAGCAAACACAAGCTCGTTTGCACAGTATCTGGTTATTGACGATACCTACTCTGCCCAACAATTAGTTCAAAACGTATTGGTTAACAGTCCCTGTGCTAATGTTTCCAACTTTAGCGTTTCAGGAGGTGGCTTTAGTGATGGAAGTAACAGCTTTGGTTATTTTTCTGCAGGAAGCAGTGGCTTTCCCTTTGCCACGGGTGTTGTACTAAGCACCGGAAAAGCGCGGTCCGCTGTGGGTCCCAATTCATCCATCCTTAGTGAAGATGCAATCAATTGGATGGGCGATGGCGATTTGTCGCAAGCCTTGAGTATTTCAGGAGTATCCGATGCCACTGCCTTGGAGTTCGATTTTGTCCCTTTGACCAGTACTATTAGTTTTGATTATATCTTTTCCTCCGAAGAATATCACGGTACAGCACCCTGTACCTACTCTGATGGCTTTGCCTTTCTACTCAAAGAAGTCGGTTCGAGTAATCCATATCAAAATTTAGCTATCATCCCTAATACGACCATTCCTGTAAAAGTTACCACCGTTCACGATGATATCCCTGGCGGCTGTCCTGCTCAGAATGCTACTTATTTTGGAGGTTATAACGCTGTAAATTCACCTACAAACTTCAACGGGCAAACCGTAATAATGACAGCTAAAGGGACTGTAACCCCGGGTGTCACTTATCATATTAAATTAGTAATTGCCGATGAAGGTAATCCACAATACGATTCGGCTATTTTTCTTGGAGGGAATAGTTTTGACATTGGAATCAACTTAGGTCCCGATCGTTTATTGGCTACTAACAATCCTTTGTGTAGTGGAGATATTTTGACCGTTAATGCAAGCATCACTGGAAACTATTCATATCAATGGTATAAAGATGGAGTGCTGATTCCAGGCGCTACCACTGCCAGTTATACTATAAATTCAGCAGGAACCTATACCGTTCAAGCAACCTTGAGTGGTTCCGTTTGCGCTGCTTCTGGTAAAATTGTTATTGAATACAGCGCTTTGCCTAATTTAAGCAACGCTACTTTGGCTCAATGTGATGACAATAATGATGGGATCACCTATTATGATTTGACCAAAGCAAATACTACTGTTGCAAATGGCGATAGCACTTTGACTAACTTTAGTTATTTTGAATCGCTAAGTAATGCCCAAAACAACACCAATGCGATAAGCACTGCGACGAATTACCACAATACTACTACCAATCAAATTACGGTTAAAGTAACCAACAAATACGGTTGCGTGAATTATGCAACCATCAATTTGACTATTGCACCGAATACTATTCCGAATCAAACCTACACTACTTGTGATAATGATTTAGTTCAGGATGGTATTACTGCTATTGACTTGGCCGCTACCGTTACTCCTACGCTAACTAATGGATTACCTACTGGAATTATAGTAACTTATTACGCCAATGGGAATGATGCCATTCATCAAACGAATTCTTTGCCTTATCAGTTTACCAATACCACTCCATTTACACAAACGATTTATGCATTACTTGAAAACGGTCCTGATTGTTATGGAATCATCCCTATTGCAATAACTATAAGAACCTTTTCGCCTGCTAACTTTGGCGACGAAATAGTTTCAATGTGTCAAGGAAGCGCGGTTACTATTGGAGTTCCTGCAATATACAGCAGTTACTCTTGGTCCTCTGGACAATCAAGTAACTCAATAGTAGTTACGAATCCTGGAAGCTATACAATAACCGTTTCGAATCAGTATAATTGTTTTGCTAAAAAGAATTTTTCAGTAATTGCCTCAAGTATTGCCACAATTGACAACGTAGCTATCAACGATTTTTCCGAAACGGATAATAGCATCCAAGTAAATGCTTCAGGTTTTGGTGATTATTTGTATTCCATAGATGGGATTCATTACCAAAACAGTTCTTTATTTACCGATGTGAGCCCAGGGGAATATACTGTTTACGTTAAGGACATTGGTAATTGTGGTATTGCTACAAAAACCATTTTCGTTTTGGATTATCCTAAATATTTTACACCAAACAATGATGGTTATAATGATATATGGGATATAAAAAACTTATACTATTATCCTAAAAGCGTGGTGAGTATCTTTGATCGTTTTGGGAAATTTATTTATAACTTTGACGAAAATCACAAAGGTTGGGACGGAACGTTAAACCATCAAGAGCTTTACGCGTCTGACTACTGGTTTGTTATTCAATTCCAAAATGGAAGAAGTGTTAAAGGACATTTTTCTTTGAAAAGATAATACATAAAATAGTTACTTTTATCGCATGAAAAAACAATTGCTATTACTTTATATATTTTTAACTGTTACAGTTAGTAGTTTTGCCCAATTCAGCAAAACCCACTATATCCCTCCAATATCGAATTCGAGTTTGACTCCGGTTGGAGAGCAATTCATTTATATTTCCTGTCCAAGTATTACCCCTATTACTTTTCAATTAAAAGAAATTGGAGGTGTTACTATTAATGGAACCGTATCCAGAGATACTCCTTTTGTATATGATGTCACGACAAACAATAGTTCACAATTGACTGTTGATGAAGCGGGTGCTGCAATGATCCATAATGATATGGGGTATATCGTAGAAGCGCAAGATATTGTATATGTTTCTGTACGTGTTCGATCAGATGATGCCAACCAAGCAACAGAAATTATTTCGAAAGGATTGGCAGGATTAGGAACTCGCTTCCGTATAGGAGCGTTTACAAATACATTAACAGGTTCCTATTCCAGTCGAATGTATACTTTCGTTTCGATTTTAGCGACGGAAAACAATACTACTGTTTCATTTAGTGATATAAAAACAGGGGTGCAATTAGTAAACAATGCCTCCGTTGGAAATACTCCTCCAAATATTGTATTGAATGCTGGAGAAAGTTATATCATGGCAGCGCAAGGACCTCTTGTCGCCAACAAAGATGGTTTGATTGGTTCCTTAGTCACTTCCGACAAACCCATAGTAGTGAATTGTGGATCAATGGGAGGAACGAATGGAGATAATAGTGGAAACATGGATTATGGAGTAGACCAAATTGTTTCAGCAGAGCGAACGGGAACGGATTATATTTTTATAAAAAGTAATGGTCAAGACAATGTGGAACGAGTGCTTTTAGTTGCAGACGTGGACAATACTCAAATTTTTGTAAATGGATCAACAACTCCCAATTACACTTTAAATCACGGAGAATACATTTGTTTGACTGGTAACAGTTATAATAGTCTTGGGAATATGTATATTCACACGAACAATAGTGTATTTGCTTATCAAAGTATTGGAGATGATTCTCGTCCTGACCAAGCAGATCAAGAAATGTTCTTTGTACCACCCTTAAGCTGTCAAACTCCTAAATCCATTGATAACATTCCTCTTATTGAACAATTAGGTCCTGATGTATTTCCTATTGGAAGGGTAACAATTACTACAAAAGTGGGGTCACCACTAACCTTTATCATTGACACTGTCCCTTATACATTAGCCACATTACCATTAGGAATAACCGTCACAGGACCTACTGCTGTTACTGGTAATTCGGTTTATGAATGTTATACTATTTCAGGTTTAACCGGTAACGTATCTGTATTTTCAACTACTGAATTGTATCTAACCGCTTATGGAATCGATGGAGCAGCCACTTTTGGTGGTTATTACTCCGGTTTTACATTCAAACCACAGATTTCTTTTCAAGAGTTGGATGTTACCCAATCCAGTTGTATTCCTAATGTAAATTTAGCGGTGAGTTCTTTGAGTGGATTTGATACCTTCCAATGGTATTTCAACAATGCTCCAATTGCAGGAGCAACAACAAATGCTTATAGTCCAACACAACCTGGAAACTATTATGTATCGGCAACTTTGTTAGCTTGTGGTATCACTTTAGACTCCGATAATATTCCTGTAAGTACTTGTCCTACCGATATCGATAATGATGGCGTGAATGATAATATCGATTTAGACAATGACAATGATGGAATTACCAATTGTACCGAATCCTTTGGAAATCAAAATATCAATATTGCGAACTCTAGTGCTGGAGCAATTACTGTAGGAACAGCATACAACAATACATTTACAGGAGTCATTACGACTTCAGCTAGTGCTAGTCCAATTCCTTTTGTGGGAAGCAATGATGGTAGCTTTATTTCAGATGTTGCCGCAGGAAAAACCAATTGGGTAAACTATCAAATGACTTTTGCGCAACCGATTAGTTTGGATATGGAATATATCGCTACTGCAAATGCTACCGATTTATTAAATCCAAATGCACAATATGTAATTAGCTGTCCTATTAACAAAACAATTACCGTTCTCAACCCAAATAATCAGTTATTGATTGACACTAATTTTGACGGAATTTACGAACCTGGAGTTACTAATTATTCAGCCTTTGAAATTCGTTTCCAATTGAACGGCTCTGTTCCATTAGCAGCGGGAACAGGAACTTTTAAATTCCAAACTCATTTGTCTACTACATTAAGTTTTAAACACCAAAATCTTTTAGACACTGCCAACAACAGAGTTTCTTTCCGTTTTATGGCTACTTGTGTTCCAAAAGACTCTGATGGGGATGGTGTTCCAGACCAATTGGATTTGGACAGCGACAATGACGGTATAGTAGATGCTACTGAAGCCATAGGGACTTCAACCATTACTTTTAGTACTACTGATAATGATCAAAATGGAATTTATGATTGCTATGGTTTAGGAATCACTCCCTCTGATATTGATCAAGATGGAATTCCAAATTATTTAGATTTGGATTCGGACAATGATGGTATTTATGATTTGGTAGAATCTGGTAGTAATGCTGTCGATGCAAATAATAATGGCATCATTGATGGCGCTCCGATCACATTTGGAGTAAATGGATTATCGGATTTAGTGGAAACCTCACCTGATAGTGGAACCATTAGCTATATATTGACAAATACCGATGGAGATTCAGCTCCAGATTTTATTGATTTGGATAGTGATAATGATTTGTGTTTTGATGTAATTGAAGCAGGATTCACCGATGCCAACAATGACGGTATGCTGGGTAATGCTACCCCTCCAACAACCAATGCCAATGGTTTAGTGACTGGTAATGGAGGTTATACAACTCCTAATGGGAATTATATTATTTCCGCTCCAATTACAATTACCACACAACCTGTTGATGTTACATTTTGTGAATTACAAAACACTTCTTTTACTATTGTTTCAAATACTGTGGACACCTATCAATGGCAATTATCTACAGACAATGGAGTTACTTGGAATAACATAACTAATAATAGTATGTACAGTGGCGCAACCACCGCAACGTTGAATATTACTAGTATAGTATTTTCAATGAATGGATATCGCTATAGAGTTTTCCTTAACAAAAATGGAAACTCTTGTGGATTGGCTTCTGCAGGAGGCATATTGAATATTTATGCCTTACCCGTAATCACTACGCCAATCACTTTAAAACAGTGTGATGATGATACGGATGGTATATCAGCCTTTAATTTGACCGAGAAAAACAGTTTTATTTCGGCTAATTATATGAATGAAACCTTTACTTACTTTACCACTCAGGTGGGTGCTGATACTAATGACATAACTGTAAAAATTGCGAATCCTATTGCTTATGTAAGTGGCAATGGAACGGTTTGGGCACGTGTTGAAAATGCTAATGGCTGTCATGTTGTAGCACAAATCAATTTAATTGTATCGGTTACTCAATTGAGTTTTGCGAATGTTCATCAAGACTTATACAAATGTGATAATTATGTCGATGCGACTCATAATGATCACGACGGAATTACCGTATTTGATTTTAGCAGTGAAACAGCACTGATTCAAACCTATTTAATTCCTCCTTACAGCAATTACACTATAAATTATTATGGAACTGAAGCCGATGCTTTAGCCGAACAAAATGCTATTGCTGACCCTTCGAATTATACGAATACAATTCCTAATGTACAACAAATTTATGTTCGTGTAGACAGTAATCAAGATGACTCTTGCTTTGGCTTAGGTCCCTTTGTCACTTTGAATGTTGAAAAAGTTCCTGTATTAAATACTATTGGAACCAATAATGTCATCCGTCATTGTGATGATGATCAAGATGGAATGTATGGTTTCGACACTTCCACTATTGACAATACCCTTATTGGTTCGCAAACTGGCGTAGCAGTAACTTATACTGATGCTTTAGGAGTGGCTTTACCTAGCCCGCTACCAAATCCATTTTCAGTAACCAATACACAAACAATTAATGTTCGAATTGCAAACACTTCAACCCACGATCCTAATGGTCCTTGTTATACTACAGGAACCATTCAGTTTGTGGTTGATGTTTTGCCAACTGCCACTCCTATTTCATCTTCTATATTGACTCAATGTGATAATGAATTTGATCCAATGTATCAAAACGGCTTATATCCTTTTAATACCATTTCATTTGATAGTATGATTTTAAATGGTCAAACTGGGATGAGTGTTCAATATACTACTAGCTCAGGTTATTTAATCCCAAGTCCTTTACCAAATCCTTATAATATAGGAACGCAAACAATTACTGCAACAGTTGTAAACGATATAAATCACAATTGTAAAGCCAGTGTGAGTCTGCCAATAGTTGTACATCCTGTACCTAGAATTTATATGAACGGTAACGAACTTGTTTGTACCAACTATCCAACTTTTACAGTGAGTCCAAATGCTGGAATAAATGATGGTACTGCAACTTCTAATTATACCTATCAGTGGTATTTGAATGGAGTCATCATCCCAGGAGCTACATCCTATTCAATAACCTTAAATGCTGCTGGAATCTATACCGTTGATGTTAGCAATTCTTATGGATGTATCCGAACTAGAACTATTACGGTAAATTCATCTAACATCGCTCTAATTAATGCTATCAATATTACTGATTTGTCCGATTTAAACAGTGTTGAAGTTACAGTAACAGGAACAGGTAATTATGTATATGCTTTGGATGATGCTATAAATGGTTATCAAACTTCAAATATCTTTGAAAATGTACCTATGGGAATTCATACTGTTTATATTAATGATTTAAATGGTTGTGGAACTGTTGAACAACAAATTTCCGTATTGGGAGTTCCTAAATATTTCACTCCAAATGGCGATGGATTCCACGACACATGGAATATTGTCGGTTCAAATAGCAAATTCTATTCGCAATCGATTGTTTATATTTTCGATCGTTATGGTCAATTGATTAAACAAATGCCTGCCAATGGATCGGGATGGGATGGTACTTTTAATGGTCACGAAGTTATTTCTGACGATTATTGGTATATGGTCAAATTGGATGATGGCCGAACTGCTAAAGGACATTTTACCTTAAAAAGATAATTATAATTACATTATAAAAACACTAAACTACAGCAGCAATGTTGTAGTTTTTTTTATTAGATTTGTTTTTGTCCTAATAACTAACCAGAGCGCGATATTCTTTCGCTTTTTTTAAAATAAAACAAATGAAATCACTACTGTCCATTGTTATAAGCCTTGTCATTACCAATAGCTTTTCACAAAACGTTACGGTAAGTTCGGGAACTTTGAAAAGAATCGAACATTTTGAATCAAAAAATATCGAATCAAAAAACATTGATGTTTGGTTACCCGATAATTATTCCAACAATGAACATTACGCCGTATTGTACATGCACGACGGTCAAGCACTTTATGATGCTGCCACTACTTGGAACAAACAAGCTTGGGAAGTGGATGAAGTGGCTTCAAAATTAATCGCGGAGAACAAAACCCAAAAGTTTATCGTGGTTGGGATTTATAATAATCCTACTAAACGACATGCTGAATATTTTCCACAAAAACCCTATGAGAGTCTGACTCAATACCAACGCGATACCATCAACCTACAATTACAAAAAAGTGGTCGTGCAAAAGAAGATTTCAAACCATTTTCCGATAATTATTTAAAATTTATCGTCACCGAATTAAAACCGTATATCGATAAAACCTTTTCAACCAAAACAGATGCTGCACATACCTTTATCGCAGGCTCAAGTATGGGAGGATTAATATCAATGTATGCCATTTGTGAATATCCTAATATATTTGGAGGAGCAGCTTGCCTTTCTACGCATTGGCCAGGAACTTTTACGGTTAAAAACAATCCTATACCTGATGCGTTTGTCAATTATTTAAAAGCACATTTGCCTTCTCCAAAAAATCACAAAATTTATTTTGATTATGGCGACCAAACCTTAGATGCCTTATACCAACCATTTCAAGAAAAAGTAGATGTAGTAATGAAAGCAAAAGGATTTACTAAAAAAAATTGGGAAACAGAATTCTTCAAAGGTAAAGACCATTCGGAAAACTCTTGGAAGGAACGACTACACATCCCTTTAGAATTTTTATTAAAAAAATAATATTAACAAAAGTAAGGCAGTGGTATTTATCAACAAACCTTACTTTTACTAAAAACATACAACATGAACTATTCAGCAAAAATGCTTCGCGATGATGCCTTATCCGACAAAGTTATTGTAGTAACAGGAGGCGGAAGTGGTTTAGGGAAAGCAATGACACAATACTTTCTAGAACTAGGCGCCAAAGTTGCCATCACTTCAAGAGATTTAAATAAACTACAAACCACTGCAACCGAATTGGCAACCGCTACAGGAGGCACTTGTTTGGCCGTTCAATGTGACGTTCGCCATTACGACCAAGTAGAAGCCATGCTTGCCGAAGTACTAAAAACCTTTGGGAAAGTAGATGTATTATTGAACAATGCAGCAGGGAATTTTATTTCACCCACTGAACGTTTGTCAGCCAATGCCTTTGATACCATTATTGATATCGTATTAAAAGGAAGTAAAAACTGTACGCTAGCCTTTGGAAAACATTGGATAGAAACCAAACAGACCAATTGTAATGTATTAAACATTGTAACTACCTATGCGTGGACCGGTTCAGCCTATGTAGTGCCGAGTGCCACTGCCAAAGCAGGAGTATTAGCAATGACCCGAAGCTTAGCCGTTGAATGGGCTAAATATGGAATCCGTATGAATGCCATTGCTCCGGGGCCCTTCCCTACTAAAGGCGCTTGGGATCGATTATTACCTGGCGATTTAGCCGATCAATTTGATATGTCGAAAAAAGTACCACTCAAAAGAGTGGGTGATCATCAGGAATTAGCCAATTTAGCCGCCTATTTGGTTTCTGATTTCTCTGCTTATATCAATGGCGAAGTAGTTACAATTGACGGAGGCGAATGGTTACAAGGAGCAGGGCAATTTAATATTTTAGAAAAAATACCGAGCGAGATGTGGGACATGCTCGAAATGATGATTAAGTCAAAAGGAAGCAAATAATCCATTACGATGAACTGTTAAAAACAGAAATAAAAATTTATTTCTGTTTTTTGTTTTATTTACATTCTGAAAATCTGTGGGCTGAGCTTCGATTTGTTATTTTGAATTCAAACTTTATGGGATTGTTAACAAAATAGATTTTCAAAACCCATAAATAATTGTATTTTTACCACTCAAAAATCATTTCAAAATAAATGGGTAAAATCATCGCTATCGCCAATCAAAAAGGGGGTGTTGGAAAAACAACGACATCAGTCAACCTTGCTGCTTCATTAGGTGTTTTAGAAAAAAAAGTGCTTCTAATTGATGCTGATCCTCAAGCTAATGCTAGCTCGGGATTAGGAATTGATGTAGAAAGCGTTGAAATTGGTACTTATCAAATTTTGGAACATAGCAATACCCCAAAAGAGGCCATTATTGCTACTACTTCTCCAAATGTAGACATCATTCCAGCTCACATTGACCTTGTAGCCATCGAAATCGAATTGGTTGACAAAGAGAATAGAGAATACATGCTCAAACAAGCTTTAGCCGAAATTAAAGAAGAGTACGATTATATTTTAATTGACTGTGCTCCTTCCTTAGGCTTACTTACCTTGAATGCATTAACGGCTGCGGACAGCGTGGTGATTCCTATTCAATGTGAATATTTTGCTTTGGAAGGATTGGGTAAACTTTTAAACACAATTAAAAGTGTTCAAAAAATACATAACCCGAATTTAGACATTGAAGGATTACTACTTACAATGTACGATAGCCGTTTGCGCTTATCAAATCAAGTAGTAGAAGAAGTTCAAAAACATTTCAACGATATGGTGTTCCAAACAATCATCCAAAGAAATGTAAAACTAAGTGAGGCTCCAAGTTTTGGTGAAAGCATCATCGGATTTGACGCTACCAGTAAAGGAGCAGCCAATTACCTTAGTTTAGCAGAAGAAATTATCAAAAAAAATAGTAACAGTAACTAGTTTATGGCAAAGGCAATAAAAAAACAAGCTTTAGGAAGAGGATTGTCAGCATTATTGAAAGACCCGGACAATGATATTCAGTCCGTAGAAGATAAAAATGCAGACAAAGTAGTTGGAAACATCTTGGAAATTGAGATCGATGCAGTTGAAATTAATCCATTTCAACCCCGAACCAATTTCAATGAAGAAGCCTTAAATGAATTAGCCACCTCTATTCGAGAATTGGGCGTAATTCAACCGATTACTGTTCGTAAACTTGATTTTAACAAATACCAATTAATTTCGGGAGAGCGTCGTTTGCGTGCTTCTAGATTAGTTGGAATGACTACTATACCTGCGTATATTCGTATTGCAAACGATAACGAATCCTTAGTAATGGCTTTGGTTGAAAATATTCAACGCCACGACTTAGATCCTATAGAGATTGCATTATCTTACCAACGTTTGATTGAAGAAATCCAATTGACTCAAGAGCAAATGAGTGAGCGCGTAGGAAAAAAACGTTCTACAATTGCCAATTACTTGCGTTTATTAAAATTAGACCCAATCATTCAAACCGGTATTCGTGATGGATTTATCAGTATGGGTCACGGTCGTGCCATTATCAATATTGAAAACCAAGACATCCAAGCGGATATTTATCAAAAAATAGTAAGTCAAAACCTTTCCGTTCGTGAAACAGAGGCTTTGGTAAAAAACTATCAAGACAGTTTGAATCCTTCACTAGCGGTAAAAGCTAAAAAAACAGCTAGCTTTGCTCCTGCAGACGATCAAAAGAAAGCGTTTACCAATTTCTTTGGCGCTAAAGTAGAAGTAAAAGTGGCAGGAAACGGCAAAGGTAAAATTACCATTCCGTTCCACTCTGAAGAAGACTTTAATCGCATTATCAAATTAATCAACAATTAGTGAATCGTTTTTTATACATAATCGTATTGGGATGGTTTTGCCTTCATACCCCGCTTTTAGCACAAAAGAAAGCGAATGATGGCTTGATAGTTATTGATACCAATGCAGTAAAAAAAATCGTCATTAATCCCCTAGCTCCTTCCAAAGCCGCCTTTTATTCGGCTATCTTTCCAGGTATGGGTCAGGCTTACAACAAGAAATATTGGAAAATGCCTTTGGTATATGGTGCCTTGGGAACTACAATTTACTTTTTTGTCAATAATAACAAAAAGTACAACCAATATCGAGATGCTTACAAACGTCGATTGGAAGGTTATACGGATGACAACTTCCGTTATCTCGATGATTCCAGATTGATTTCGGCTCAAAAATTTTATCAAAAAAATAGAGATCTATCCGCATTACTAACTGGATTATTTTACATCTTAAATATCGTGGATGCGAACGTGGATGCCCATCTATCACAGTTTAATGTTAGTGACAAACTAACCTTAGAACCTGATGTACTTCGCAATGACTTGACTTATTCCCGCAACTTGGGATTCAAGCTCTCTTATAACTTTTAGAATTATTTAACAAAACTGTTGTAACAATACTTCTAATCAACTCACTAATGAACGTATGAAAATAGCACTACTTGGTTACGGTAAAATGGGAAAAGTGATTGAACGCATCGCTTTAGAACGCGGTCATCAAATAGTTCTTAGAAAAACCAGTAGTACTTCATTTGACGGATTAGAAACAGCCGATGTAGCCATCGACTTTAGTATTCCTTCTGTAGCCGTTAGCAATATCTCCGAATGTATAAAGAATAACATCCCCGTAGTTTCTGGAACTACTGGCTGGTTAGACGATTATGATAAGATGGTAGCCTTGTGTAATGAAAAGCAAGGCACTTTCATTTATGGATCTAACTTTAGTTTAGGAGTGAATTTGTTTTTTGAATTGAATTCTTATTTAGCTAAAATGATGAGTAAATTCGATCAATACAAAGTCGCAATGGAAGAAATTCATCATACGCAAAAATTGGATGCTCCAAGTGGCACTGCCATTTCCTTAGCAAAAGACATCATTTCGAATAGCAGTTATTCGCAATGGGAATTAGGAAACACTGCTGCTGAGCATACTATTGCAATTGATGCAAAAAGAATTGAAAATGTACCTGGAACGCATACCATTCGCTATGATTCCCCAGTAGATACTATTGAAATTACCCATACGGCACACAGCCGTGACGGATTTGCCTTTGGTGCAGTGATTGCTGCCGAATGGCTTCAAAATAAAAAAGGAGTTTACACAATGAAAGACGTGTTGTTTGGTACTTAATCTAATTACAACCAACCACACTATAAAAATATTAATTGATTAAAATAAAGATATTATGACACTATTCCAATGGTTTTTGTTTTTCCTATTTGTTCAGCTAATTCACGGCTTAGGAACTTGGAAATTATATGTTAGAGCAGGCAAACAAGCTTGGGAAGCTTTTATCCCCTTGTACAACTCCATTGTATTGATGAAAATTATCAATCGCCCTACATGGTGGACCTTATTATTGTTTATTCCCATCATCAATTTGATTATGTTCCCTGTTATTTGGGTAGAAACATTAAGAAGTTTTGGGAAAAACTCCACTAAAGATACTTTTTTAGGAGTATTGACTTTTGGATTCTATATCTATTTAATCAATTACACTTCTAACGATGCCTATATAGCAGATAGAAGTTTGAAGCCAACCAATGCAACTGCGGATACTGTTAGTTCTATCTTATTTGCTGTTGTAGTAGCTACTTTTGTACACACCTACTTTATTCAACCGTTTGTGATTCCTTCACCATCGCTTGAAAAATCATTATTAGTAGGAGATTTTCTTTTTGTAAGCAAGGTAAACTATGGCGCTAGAGTTCCTATGACTACTGTAGCAGCACCCATAGTTCACGATTCACTTCCTTTAGTTAAAACATTATCGTATTATAAAACACCTCAACTTCCTTACTTTAGATTTCCTGGTTTTGAAAAAATAAAAAATAATGATATCGTGGTTTTCAACTGGCCTAGAGATACCTTAGACCACATGTACCATCCTACCCCTATTAGAGTGGACAAACCAAGAGATAAAAAAACCAATTATGTCAAAAGATGTGTTGGGATTCCTGGTGATAGCCTACAAATCAAAAACGGTTTAGTGTTTATTAATGGAAAAGAATTAATCTTGCCTGAAAGAGCAAAACCACAATACTCTTACAAGGTTACTTATGACAAAAACACACCTATTGATTTTGAATATTTATTAAAAGAATTGAATGTAACGGATGGTGCTGGATTCATGACTGAAGCAAGAGATACTTTATACATCAAAGCAATGACATTTGCAAGTGCTGAACAAATGAAAAGCACCCCTGGAATCAAATCAGTTACCCGTGTAATCAACAAAGGACCAGAAGATGGAGTGTTCCCTGATTTCCAAGACGGAAAGCCTTCTACACAATTCAACTGGAGCTGCGACAACTTTGGACCAATTTACATTCCGAAAGCAGGAGTTACAGTGGCTCTAAACAAACAAAGCTTACCACTTTATAAAATTATCATTACAGAATACGAAGGCAATACTTTGAAAGTAGTAGGCGATGATATTTACATCAATGACAAAAAAGTAACTTCTTATACTTTCAAACAAAACTATTATTGGATGATGGGAGACAACCGACACAACTCCTTAGATGCGCGTTATTTTGGATACACTCCAGAAGACCATGTCGTGGGTAAACCAATTTTTATTTGGATGAGTTGGGACAGTAATGGACACGGAATAAACAAAATCCGTTGGGACCGTGTATTCACTACCGTTAGTGGGGAAGGACAACCACAATCGTATTTTAGATATTTCTTAATTGCATTAGCTTTATATTTTGTCGGAGAGCATTTTTGGAAAAAAAGAAAAGCGAACAAAGCATAATCATTACTAATAATTGGTAGTACCTCACAGTTATGAACCTGCTTATACATCCTTCTTACTTTCCGTCGATCAGTCATTTTGTTGCCATTGCTCAAGCGGAGCACGTGCACTTTGAAATGGGCGATAATTTTCAAAAGCAAACCAATAGGAATCGTATGTTTATCTACAGTCCTAATGGAATACAGTTGTTGAATATTCCTATCAAACACTCAAAGGAAGCCCATCAAACGATGAAAGACGTCAAATTAGAAACCGCTTTTGATTGGCAAAAACAACATTTCAAATCACTTGAAATGGCATACCGTACTTCCCCATTCTTTGAGTATTTTGAAGACGCTATACAGCCTATTTTTCAAAAAAAACATACCTTTTTAGTGGATTTGAATTATGAAACCATCGCAATCGTTTCCAAATGCTTAGGATTAAAATTCAACTATACCGAAACGCAAGAATATTTTAAAGATGTACCTGAATTCACCGATCTGCGTCCTCTAATAGTTGGCAAAAAAGACAACAACCAATTTGAACCTTACACCCAAGTCTTTGAAGACCGCCATGGTTTTTTAAACAACTTAAGCATATTGGATTTGTTATTCAATGAAGGACGATATGCGGTGGAATATTTGAAGAAGCAAACCTTAATTTAATTATGAATTATTAATTATGAATTAGTTGTTGGGGTAAATTTATTGCTTGCTAAATTTAGTTCTTTTATAAGATTATTTTAAGCATAACATAGTATCAGCATAATTCATAATTATTTATTGAGGTGAATTTATTGCTTGCTAAATTTGGTTATTATATAAG